>JANYAX010000007.1 GCA_025361085.1 Candidatus Nomurabacteria bacterium
CAAAGCTGAGGACGTCCGAGCACTTAATTATTGTATAAAGAAATGCTATATTTAGTCTGTGATTAAAAATCTAGAAATTTATACTGACGGTTCGTCACTAGGTAACCCAGGCCCAGGAGGTTGGGGGAGTGTGTTTGTTGAGGGTGAGAAAATAATCAAAGAGCTTGGTGGATTCGAGAAAAATACAACAAACAATCGCATGGAATTGATGGCTGTGATTTCGGCGCTTCGATATTTAGAGAAAGAAAAATATCAAGGAGGAGTGGTGATACATACCGACTCTACTTATGTTCTTGGTGGTGTTACTTCTTGGATACACAATTGGGAAAAAAATGGTTGGAGAACTGCCAACAAAAAAGCTGTTCTAAACCAAGATCTTTGGCAAGAATTGATTGTTCTAATTCGTTCATCAAAGGTAGCTTTGTCGTGGCAGAAAGTGAAAGGGCACTCGGGTCATGTTTTCAACGACAAAGCCGATGAAATAGCAACAAACCGTGCCTTGCTACAGAAATAAATGATTTTTTATTTAGGTGGTACAAGGCTTCTCTCTGAATAGCTCTTTTCAAAGGGTACTCAAATTTTTTGCTAAAAATTTGCTCAGTTTTCGCTCCGTCGAGCTCAAAAGCCCCTTTGATAAGACTATTCAGAGATACGCCACCGAAGTGTAATTTTATCTTTTTAATTTATGTCGAAAAAAGAAATTATTATTATAATAATTTTAATATGTATCGCTTCGATACGGTTTTTCTTTTTTCTACCGAAGGCGCCAGATTTTGGTAGTGCCGTTGGGGAAGAGGTAGAGCTTGTCGGTGTCGTTGCTGATGACCCAGATGTTCGTCTTTCAAATCAACATTTGAATATAAAGTTGGATGGTCAAAAAGATGTAACGATACTTGTCATGGTCGGGAGGGAAGCTGAAGTGTCTTATGGTGATCGAGTAAAAGTTCGAGGCATTTTAGAAGAGCCTGAAAATTTTACAACCAATTCTGGTAAAGAATTTAATTATAGAAGATATCTTGCGAATCAAGATATTTATTTTCTGATTAAAAATGCCGATGTTCTCATCCTTTCAAGTGGAAACGGGAATAAAATAAAATCTGTTCTTTATAAAATTCGTGGTTCTTTTATGAAAAATATAAATAAAGTAATTGGAATGCCCGAAAGTGATCTTGCCAATGGCCTTATCCTCGGCGCACGTGGTGGGTTCGACAGTGATACTAAACAAGAATTTATTGAAACAGGAACAATTCATATTATTGCATTGTCTGGTTATAACGTTTCGATTGTGGCTGAGAATGTCATGAAAGTATTTAGTCTTATTTTTTCTCAGATTGTATCTATAATTTGCGGTATTGTTGTTATTCTTTTATTTATAATAATGACTGGCGCGAGTGCTACGGCGATCAGAGCGGGTATCATGGCAACGATAATGTTGCTTGGTAAGATGACCGGTCGAAATTATTTGGCCGGTCGCGCGCTTGTTATCGCAGCTCTACTTATGATCGCCAATGATCCTCGAGTTTTAGTCGATATGTCTTTCCAGTTATCATTTATCGCGACAGGAGGGATACTTTTTGTGACACCAAAAGTGATGCCTTGGTTCAAGTGGCTACCAATGCGATTTAAAATCAGAGAAACAATGGCGACGACAGTCGCAGCAACTATCGCTGTTCTACCAATACTTCTTTATCTAACTGGAGTACTTTCGCTCGTTTCGATCCCGGCAAATATCTTGATACTAATATTTATACCAACTGCTATGCTTTTTGTTTTCATCACAGGTATGACGGGTTTTATCTCTCCGCTTTTATCGATCCCTTTTGGATTTATCTCTTATATTATTCTTTTATATATTCTTTCCGTAATCCATTTTCTCGGGACATTGTCATTCGCAAGTGTTACCGTCCACTTTTTTCCACTACCGCTTACAATAATAATATACGGATTTTTAATTTGGTGGGTGTTTAAAAAGAAAAGTAATTAGCAAGTTGGTTTCTGTAACTAGTGTGTAGATGTTAATATATAAAGTATATCATGAAGCACTTCAAAAGATATTTACCATACATTCTGATTTTCGCTCTTTTTCTCATTGCCATAGCAATAGGGCTTTCATTATATACGCACAGTGATGAAAAATATATGAAAGTTGCTTTTCTCGACGTTGGGCAAGGTGACGCCATATATATCGAAGCTCCCAACGGCCGACAAGTTTTGATAGATGGAGGACCCGATGCGAAGTTACTTTCTAGTTTGGCTCGCGTAATGCCATTTGCCGATAGATCTATCGACATGATCATCGCTACACATCCAGACCAAGATCATATCGGTGGGTTCCCATTACTTCTTGATAATTACAAAGTAACTAGCATAATCGAAAATGGTACCATTGGAACATCTCTAGTTTCGGCGAGTTTAGAAGAGAAGATTCAAAAAAATAAAATAAATAAAATTATTGCTCATCGGGGTCAACATATAATTTTGGATGATAAGAAAAATATTTATATTGATATTTTATTCCCAGATAGGGACGTAACAAATTTGGAAAGTAATGATGCTTCGATAGTGGGGAAGCTTGTTTATGGTGACAATTCTTTTATGTTCACTGGGGATGCAAGTCTTTACTCAGAAAATTTGATTGAATGGAATGAAAATGAAAATACTCTGCATTCCGATGTTCTCAAGCTCGGACACCATGGCTCAAGAACCTCATCTAGTCTGTTATGGCTTGAAAAAATAAATCCAAGCATCGCAATCATTTCAGTAGATAAAAATAATAAATACGGGCATCCGCACCAAGAATTACTCGATAGGTTGTCTAAACTGAAAATTCCATTTTTAACTACATATGAAAAAGGGAATATTATTTTCAAGAGTGATGGAGTGAAAGTAGTTACACAGGATTATTAAAATTATTCGCGCTTTACCCAGAGTACTGGGCTCCGACGCGACTCATAATTTCAATAATCCTGCTCCACTAATTAATTTTTTTTGAGAAGAGATATTTGTTGTAGTTTTAAAATCATAAAATAAAATCCTCACAATTGTGAGGATTTTATTTTATGATTCCGGCTTTTTTTAGAACGGCGTAAGCGCCTTTTTTATTAATTGTTTTTATTGCTTTAGTTGAGATAGTGAGAGGGAAGTACTTTTTAAGTTCAGGGACATATATTCGTTTCTTTTGAAGATTTGTATATTTGCGAACCATACCTGTTGGATTGAATTTAGTTGCACGAACAACGTTGGAGTAACCTCCAGCCATTTTTGAACCCTTTTTTGTTATATCACAAACTTTTGCCATAGATGGAACTATGCTATCATATAAAACATGCTTGCGCAAGTCCATGTTCAGTTAACCATATGGGGTGACAAATATGTTAGATTGGGGTGACAAAGGTTAACTAGCTTTTAATACCTTAATTTAATAAGAATCATAACTATGGCAAACAGAAATCAACATATTTGTCACCCCATATGGTTAACTGAACATAAAATTGTTTTTAATTTAAAATATGCTAATATAAGAAAATTACATCGGGGTGTAGTATATCGGTAGTATCCATGTTTTGGGAACATGAGGGCTGGGTTCGATTCCC
>JANYAX010000019.1 GCA_025361085.1 Candidatus Nomurabacteria bacterium
CTGCGCCTTTTGTATTTTCATCTAGAATCTAGAAATTAGTCCTTCTTTTGATCTTCTAGATATACGAGTGTCATTCTTTGATCTTTTGCTTCAAACAATGTTACTTGGAAGTTATATGTCTTACCAAGTTCCAATGTTTTCTTTAATTTTTCTTCAGAACCGAATCCAGAATTGTGGACGAGTCCAGCAACTCCTTGTTTGATAGAAACGAGAGCTCCGTGTTTGTTGAATTTGATGACAACTCCAGAAACGATATCTCCTTTCTTAAGTGTGTTTTCAAATTCATTCCATGGATTTTCTTTCAAAGCTTTGATTGAAAGAGAGATTTTACCATCTTTGATTTCAATTATTTTTGCTTTGACTTTATCTCCAACTTTGAACATTGTTCGTGGGTCTTCAACAAGACCCCAATCAATTTCTGATATGTGGACAAGTCCTTCAAGTCCTTCTTCGAGTTTTAAGAATACTCCGAAGTCAACGATGCCGGCGACAACGCATTCAAGTTCCGCACCAACTGTGTATTTACCGACGATTTCTTGTCTCTCTTCAGGATTGTTATCTTTTTCAGAGAAAATAAGTTTACCTTCTTTTGGAAGAGCAGAAATCATAACTACATTTATACGTTTACCAATAAGGAGTTTCAATGCTTTCAAAATTTTATCTTTATCTGAATCTTCTACGCGAGGGTAGTGGTCACTCTTGAGCTGAGAAGCTGGAAGAAATCCTGCGATGCCTTGCCATTCAAGGATAAGTCCGCCTTTATTTGCTTCTTTGATTGTAAGTTCAAGTGCCTGTTTTGATTTGATAATTTTTTCTGCTTCACTCCAAATGAGAGCTTGTTTAGCTTCTTTGAGTGACAATTCAACATAACCATCTTCATTATCAGTATCGACAACTTTTGCTTTAACAACATCGCCGATGTTTACTTTTTTGATGATGTCCTTTGCATTTATAAATTCTTTTCCATAAATAATACCTGTTCCGAATGGAGCAAGATCAATATACACAGAAGATTTTTGAATCGAAATAACCGGACCTTCAACAAGAGCATCTACTTGCGGTGGAAGCTCTGCTCTGTCTAACATTTTACCGACACTTGATAGTTCTATTTTTGCATTTTCTGCAATACTATCTATAACATTTTTTTCATCGTTTTTCATAATAATTTTTCCAGTATGATTTAACTAATCTTGCCGAAGCATGGCTTCGGTAGATTGGCCATATCCCTTCTGGCACTAAAAAAACCGCGTTTCGCGGCGCAGTTTGAATCTCTTTATATTGTTTGGCTTTCCAAATCAAAACAAAGTGTTAAATTCAAACCGAGCTTATAATACACTTAATATACTACAAAAGGGTATCTTTTGCAACCCCTCCCCATGAATCCACCCCCAGATAGTGGCCTTGCCACTATCTGGGGGAATTAGCTTGTGATATGATATAAATATGAGTATAAGAAGACAACCTTTGGTAACAGGGGAAATGTATCATGTATATAACCGTGGAGTTGATAAAAGAGATATTTTCTCAGACAAGAAGGATATTTATCGTTTTGTCGAAAGTATTAAAGAGTTCAATCGAGAAGATAATATTAAAAGTCTCTCAAATTTAAGAAAATCAAAAAATATTTCAGAAAATTCCCAGATAGTGGCCTTGCCACTATCTGGAGAGAAGCTAGTTGAAGTTATTGGTTATTGTCTTAATCCTAATCATTTTCATTTCATTTTAAAACAAGTCACAGATAACGGTATTTCGAAGTTTATGCACAAACTACAGGGTGGATATTCTTATTATTATAATATAAAAAATGCTAGATCTGGTTCCTTGTTTCAGGGTAAATTTAAATCACAAATAATTATTGATGAAAATTACTTTAATAAGTTGATAGGATATGTAAATAAAAATTATCTAATTCATAATATTCCTCCGAATAAAAACGATTTAGTTTTTTCTGGAGATTTCGAATACGAAAATAATAAATTTAATATTATTTCTAAAAAAGAAGGCTCGAATATTTTAGAAATTCTAGGTGGTGTTAATAAATTTAAAAAACATTGTGATGAAATAGTCTCGATAGTTAGGGAAGAAAGGGGTTTAAAATCTCTACTTGAAGATGAGGATTTAAGTGTAATAATTGAAAGTCTTCCAGATAGTGGCAAGGCCTCTATCTGAGGGGTTTGTGGATTTTGGGGGTTTTATTGCGTTTTTGGGTTATTTTCCTTTCTTTTTTATTATAGATTTGATATAATATATGTATGATTATCACATATTTAGGTAAGCAATTCTTTAAGATTGGACAGGGAAGTTTAACTATCGCATTTAACCCTATAAGTAAGGACTCAAAATTCGCTTCTTTAGCATCAAAATTCGGTTCCGATATTGCTTTCTCCACCATTAATCATCCTGATTACAACGGCTTTGATAATGTCTCACATGGCGACAATATTCCTTTTGAGATTAATGGTCCGGGTGATTATGAAATCAAAGATGTTTTTATAAAAGGAATAATGACAGAAACAACTCTGTCTGGTAAAAAATATATCAACACAATTTATTCTCTTTCGATAGAAAATATTTCACTTTGTTTTTTGGGTGCAATAAAAGAAGAGAAATTAAGCTCGGCTGTTCGTAGCCAGATTGAGTCACCAGATATTTTATTTGTTCCAATCGGCAATAACGAATTGTTGGGTCCAAGTGAAGCATATAAACTCGCAGTGACGCTTGAGCCTAAAATAATTATTCCGATGGATTACGACGAGAAAACTTTGAAATCTTTTTTGAAAGAAGCAGGACAAGAAAAAGTAATACCAGTTGAGAAACTTACTATTAAAGCAAAAGAATTAATAGGCAGAGAGGGCGAAATCGTCGTATTATCATCATAATTTTATAAATTTATATGCGTGCATATATAAAAAAAATGCAAGATAAGCCGGAACATATTCGTAAACAAATATTAGTAATAACTCTTATTATTTCAATGTCTGTGGTGGTATTAATATGGATAGGAAGTATTGGATACAGTTTCGGTCATAAAAAAGATGTGGCAAAGGGGAAAGAAGCAGCCCAACCATTTGCACTTCTCGGTCAGTCGATCACAGATACAGTAAAAAGCATCAGTGCGAGTGTTGGAAGCATCTCATCACCAACAGTAGAACCAAAAGAAGAAGCAGTAGCCACAAAAGAACAACAAATAGATTTAACACCAGTAGAACAGCGACAATAATATGGCAAAAGAAAAACCAGAATCAATAGAAATAAAAGAACATATAAACGTAGTGAGTGTAGATATCAGTTCAGAAATGAAAGAATCGTTCATAGATTATGCGATGTCGGTTATTACTGATCGTGCACTTCCCGATGTTCGTGATGGGTTAAAACCAGTTCATCGAAGAATTTTGTTTGGCATGTATGAAATGGGTCTCACTTCGACAGCTCGTTTTAGGAAATCTGCTGCTATCGTCGGAGACGTACTCGGAAAATATCACCCACATGGTGATGTTGCGGTTTATGATTCTATGGTAAACATGGCGCAAGATTTTTCGTATCGATATCCGCTTATTCATGGCCAAGGTAACTTCGGTTCTATTGATGGTGATGGAGCGGCTGCTATGCGTTATACAGAAGCTAAAATGTCTAAAGTCTCATCACTTTTACTTCTCAATTTAGAAAAAGAAACTGTAGATTTCCGACCAAACTATGACCAGACAAGAAAAGAGCCAGTGGTTTTGCCTACAGCAGTTCCGAGTCTTATTTTAAACGGAACGCTTGGAATTGCAGTTGGAATGGCCACAAATATTCCACCTCACAATCTTGCTGAAGTTATCGATGCCACGATTCATCTTATTGATAACAAAGATGCTACGACAGAAGATCTTATGGAATTTATAAAAGGTCCAGACTTTCCAGTTGGCGGAATTGTGTATGGTCAAGCCGATTTGCTTCATGCGTACTCGACTGGACGTGGAGGAGTTGTGACTCGCGGGGAAGCAGAGATTATTGAGCAAAAATCTGGAACTTTTCAAATAATAATTACCTCGATACCTTATCGTGTCAATAAATCTGTCCTCATAGAATCAATTGCCTCACTTGTCCAAGAGAAAAAACTTGAAGGAGTAAAGGGCTTACGTGATGAATCAACAAAAGATATCCGTGTTGTTATTGACCTAAAGAGTGGAGTCTTCCCGCAAAAAGTTTTGAATTATATTTACAAACATACCCAGCTTGAGCAATCTTTCAACTTTAACATTGTTGCACTTGTGGATGGTGTTCCGCAAACTTTGTCGCTCAAGAGCTTACTTTCGGAATTCATAGATCATCGAGTTGTAGTTGTTCGTCGCAGAACAGAATACGATTTGCGTAAAGCAAAAGAGCGTGAGCATATTCTTCTAGGACTCAAGAAAGCCCTTGATCATATCGATAGAGTTATATCGGTTATTCGTGGTTCCAAAGATACAGCTGTTGCCAAGACGAACTTGATGAAAGAATTCAAATTCTCTGAATTGCAAGCTATCGCTATTCTTGAAATGAAATTGCAAAAGTTGGCTGGCCTCGAACGCAAAAATGTTGAGCTTGAATTAAAAGAAAAACAAGAATTAATCAAAGCACTAGAAGCTCTACTTGCAAGCCCAAAGAAAATGATGGCGGTTATTTCAAGCGAACTTATAGATATTAAAGAAAAATACAGTGATGTTCGTCGAACTCGCATAATTAAAGGTGGTGCAAAAGCTATAAATGAAGAAGATTTAATTCCTGAAAAAGAATCGGTACTTGTGTTCACAAAAGGTGGCTATGTGAAGCGTACGGATCCATCCGAGTATCATATACAGAAGCGTGGCGGTGTCGGAGTTATCGATATCGAGACAAAAGAAGAAGATTTCGTGACAATGCTCGTATCTGCGAATACACATTCTGATCTATTGTTCTTTACCAATTTGGGTAAAGCATATCAAATCAAAATGTATGATATTCCAGAAGGTAAACGTGCGACAAAGGGTAAATCAATCATGAACTTCATTTCTCTAAGTGGAGACGAAAAAGTCACTTCTATTTTACCAATTGATAAAGAAACCAAAAAGACGCTTGAGAGTTTGATGATGGTTACTAAAATGGGGGTTACTAAGAAAGTTGGAGCAGAAAGTTTCAAAGATGTTCGCAGAAGTGGTCTCATCGCTATTAAACTCGATAAAGATGATGAATTACAAGCAGTTCTTGCTGTCGCAAAGGGTGATGATGTTATGCTTGCGACAACATTAGGACAGTCGATTAGGTTTAAAGAGTCAGACGTACGCGAAATGGGACGTGGTGCTGGCGGTGTTCGCGCTATCAAGCTCGGCAAGGGTGACTTTGTGATTGGAGTTGATTGTGTTCCTAAGGGTGAGACAAAACTTTCAATACTCACATTGAGCTCAAATGGTCTCGGCAAGAAAACAAACATCAAAGAATATAAAACTCAAAATCGTGGCGGTTCAGGAATTAAGACTGCGAAGGTTACCACAAAGACAGGTAAATTAATCGTTGCAAAGATAGTCGGAGAAGAAAATGAAATCATTGCGGTTTCTCAAAAGGGTCAGGTTATAAGGATCAGTCTTGGTTCTGTTCCTACTTCTGGCCGTCAGACTCAAGGTGTCACTATAATGAAACTTCGTGCGGGAGATAGCATTGCCTCGATAACTTGTCTGTAGAATTTTGATTTTATAACTTATTAACTTTGTTCTTATACGAATTCGCGGTATAATATATAAACATGTTTACAAATCCAGAACAAAATATTTTACATTTAGGATTGACCGAAGGAATGCGTGTTGCTGACTTCGGAGCCGGAACCGGATTTTACTCTAAGGCTTGCAGTGAAAAAGTTGGATATACTGGTAAAGTATATGCAATAGAAGTTCAAAAAGAATTAATAAAAAAACTCGAAAGTGAAATAAAGAGTTGGGGCATTTCAAATATCGAGTGTGTCTGGGGTAATATCGAGAAAAAACATGGTACCAAGATTTCTGACCGGAGCATGGACGCGGTTATAATTTCCAATGTTTTATTCCAAGCCGAAGATAAAATCGGCCTCATTGATGAAGCAAAACGTGTTTTGAAACCAGGTGGTCAAGTTTTGCTTATTGACTGGAGCGATTCTTTTGGTGGCATGGGTACAACTGCCATAAATGTAATTACAGAAAGTATGGCAAAGGAATTATTTGAGAAGAGAGGATTCAAAATATTAGAAAGTATTTCCACAAGTGAGCACCATTATGGTATAATATTCAAGTATGAGTAATTTCCAGACAATTTTAATCGCGATCTTTTTATCATTTGCCGTTTTTGCAGTTCTTATATTCTCGGGAGCAATTAAAATAGGTCAGAAGAGTGATGCCGTTCAAGGCAAAGTTGTTATTTGGGGAACGTTTCCGAAATCTGTATTTTCACAAGTATTAGAAAATGTAAATTTTAATAATGATAATTTAAGTTTAACCTATGAACAAATAGATAAGTCTGTTTATCAACAAAAACTTGTTGAAGCATTCGCGAATGGTGAAGCTCCAGATTTGTATATCGTTACTCCAGATATGCTTTTGAAGAATGATAATTTTATTTATAAAATCCCATATACTAGTTATCCTTTGAAAACATTTACTGACGCATATATAGAAGGTGCAAATATTTATCTAGACGGCAAAAATGTTTTGGGTTTTCCACTAGTTGTTGATCCGATGGTTTTGTATTACAACAAAGATATTCTAATAAACTATGGTATTGTTTATCCTCCAAAAACATGGGATGAATTATATAATATAAATAATTCATTAACCAAAAGGGATAATGCTGGGACAATAAGTCAGAGCATGATCGCTCTTGGTCAATATGAAAATGTAAACAACGCCGAAGATATATTGGCAACATTACTTATTCAAAATGGTAATCCTATTGTGGAAAGAGGAAGCGAACCACTCTATTTATCTACGTTGGGTTCTGATCTCTCTAAGTCAAGTATTTCTTCTCTAGAATCTGTTGCAAGATTTTATATTCAGTTTTCAAATCCATCAAATTCTGCATACTCTTGGAACCGTTCACTTCCAAATTCTTTAGATATGTTTACGAGTGGAAAGCTTGCTTTTTATTTGGGTAAAGCAAGCGAATTATTTAAAATACAATCCATAAATCCAAACTTAAGTTTTGATGTAACCCAAATTCCACAAATTAAAGATTCTCCAACAAAACGAACGTTTGGAGATATATATGCTATTGTTTTAAATAAAAAATCAGGTAATTTAAGTTCAGCTTCTAGTGTGGCTAGTATGTTGAGTAAAGGTGATAATGCAAGTAATCTAAGTAAGGCACTGTCTCTTCCTCCAGCCTCGAAAGTTCTCTTGTCTGCTAAACCAGAAAGTAACGCATATCTATCTACGTTTTTTGATTCTGCTCTCGCCACACAGTCTTGGCTTGACCCAGATAAAAATAAAAGTGATTTGATATTTAAAGAGTTTATAGAGAATATGTTATCGAACAGCTTGTCAATTGGTGAGTTATTAAATAAGGCTCAGAATCAACTCCAATTATTATTAACCAAATAATTATGATGAAAAAAATATTATCAATTGTGTTTGGATTAATGCTAGTTCTATCTCCTACTTTTCGCTTTGTAGAGGCGGTTAGTTTCTCGGGGTTGGTGCCAGAATGTAATACTGGAAAAATGCAAGTAGTACCTGCTCATACCGAAACTCAAACTATAGATGGCAAGACAACAACCATAACTGTTCCAACGAGCTATCAATATGAACAGCCATGTGATTTTAATATGGTTATGTCTTTGATAAATAAAGTAATAAATTTTATCCTTGTTGATTTAGCTACTCCATTATTTGCACTTATTCTCATGTATGTTGGTTGGTTGTATCTTAGTGACATGGGTAGTGCTGAAAATGTCAAAAAAACAAAAAAAATACTCGGGAATGCTCTAACTGGGTATGTTATTGCCCTCGCAGCTTGGCTTATTGTGAAGACAATTCTAAGTACTTTGGGTTATAATGGACCATTATTTTTGGGTTAATTATTAATAATAATTTTAAAAATGAAAATTTTAAAAACAAAAAAATACAGCATTTTATCAAACATTCTTAAATATAGTTTCATGTTTATTTTGGTTGTTTCAGTTTCCTCACAGGTCTTTGCTGTGGAGCCAGATGTAAGTGGGTCAACCACTCCAGATGTTTCTGGTTCTGGTATGAATATTACTACCAAGATCGAAAACCCTTTAGGGGACAAAATAACTGACATCCCAAAGTTTATACAAGAAGCGATAAAAATCGTTCTTACCGTTGGTATACCATTAATCGCTCTTGCTATTATATACACTGGATTTTTGTTTGTAGAGGCTCAAGGTAATCCTGAAAAACTCAGTAAGGCTAAAAAAGCACTCATATACACTTTAATAGGAGGAGCATTATTACTTGGAGCTTTTGTTATTGCAAATGCAATTGGAGCAACGGTCGATGATATTAAAAAATCAGCATAATATATTATTACATGAATACAATGATTGCTTATGCAGCAGGGGAAGGTAGTGTTGGGGGTGTAACTTGTGGTCAAGGTATAACAAATTTAACTAGTCTTATAAACTGGGGCACCTGCACCATTATGCACGCAGTGATACCCTTGCTTGGGGCTTTAGCCTTGGCCGGATTTGTTTATGGAATTATTAAATATTTCCTAAATCCAGATAATGAAGAGAAAAGAAAAGATGGTAAGAGTTTTATGCTTTGGGGATTAATTACTCTGTTTGTAATTGTAAGTATTTGGGGGTTGGTGAGAATATTTTCTAATACATTCCTAGGTACTGAAAATATAGCCCTTCCAAAGCTTCCTGAGCCGAAACAGTAGCGTATTATATATTTAATTGATATAATAAAGTAAGTATGTTTATGTTAATTTATTTCCTACGGTCGGTGGGATATAAAAAATTATTATTAGGTCGTTAATTAAGAAAGTTATAATTTAGAATATGAAAAAAATTATTTCGTTAGGTTTAGTTTTGGGAGCTTTCCCAATGTTGGCTTTAGCATCAGGAACTGTAGATAGTATCTTGTTGCAGGTGATTCGTTATGTAAATTTGATTGTTCCTGTATTGATAACAGTAGCAGTCGGTTACTTTATTTGGGGTGTTATCCAATTCATTTCTTCTTCTGATGAAGAATCAAAGAAGATGGCTCGTACCAAGATTATAAATGGTTTAATCGGTTTGTTTGTTATTGTAGCGTTCTGGGGAATTATTGCCGTTGTTAAAAATACTTTTGGTATAACTGGTGGAGGGGCTATTGATAATAGAGATATGATAATTCAGTAGAATTTTTATACTCTAAAAACATATGATTTTTCAAATGATTCCTGTTGCAGAGGCAAGTATAAATACACTAATGAAAAGTATTGATAAAGTTATTATCAATCCTATTATTGTGTTGTTGTTTGCTCTCGCTGTCGCTTTCTTTATTTATGGGTTGGCCGAATATTTGTTGTCACCTGATAATGAAGAGAAAAGAAAAGCAAGCAAAGATCATATGCTTTGGGGAGTATTTGGAATGTTTATTATGGTTTCAGTTTTTGGGATTATGAGTTTACTACTAAACACTGTTGGTGAAGATAGAATAAAATTACAGTCAACAGGGGATTATGAAATTGGCAATCTCAAATAGAATTTATTGAATCATAGTAAAAAAACGCGTCCCTAGGGGCGCGTTTTTTTTGTGAGATTACTCACTGTTTTGTTTTGGTGGGAATTTGCATACGACGGTAATCTCTTCGTCGTAGCAAGAAAGATCAAAATATGCAATGCCAGAGCCTCTTTTATTGTTTGGTTTACCACCTCCGACAATAATTTTTTCTCCATTTTGCTCTTGGTAATAATACTCCTTACCACCACCATAACAAGCGAAATCATACCCGCTATGTGTGTATACCCTTATAGGTTTTTCGCCTTTTTTTAAGATATACGTTGTATCTGAGGGTGGTTTGGGCGGTTCTACTACGATGTATTGCTGAGTTCGTTTAGTAGCCCTGTCGGCTTTTTGAGTTTCCTCAACTTGGGCTTGTTTTTTCTCTTCTTTTTTCCTTTTACAAGATTTTACAGCAGAAGAAAGAAAAAACACCAGAAGCACCATAGCTAAGATAAAATAGAGAGAGGATGATGCTCTTCCTACCTTTTTTTCGGAGGAATCTTTTTCCATAACGTGATTTATTTTTCATTTTTGTTTAAAAATCCACCTAGAATATTGATGATTGAACCTGTCTCTTCAGACAATGAAATTTTTTTCTCATCAATTGTCTTTGAGACCTTGCCCCTTTCGGTTTGCACGATTTCGCGTGCTTCATTTCTTGAATACCCCATGTCCATGAATTTTTTGATTTGATTTTCGACATGTTGTAATTCGAGCTCCTCAGCCTTACGCTCTTCTTCTTCTTTGGCTTTTTGCTCAGCTTGTTTCCCCGTCTCTCCGAGAACATCGATATCACCGATATTAAGACGTTTGATTTTTATACCAAGGTCTTTCATTTCGATGTTACCGGTTCCATTCATAAGAGATTGAATTTCTTTTCTCCTTGCAGCCACACTCTCTTCTAGATCAGAAATTTGTTGTGGTGTTAGAGTTAAAAGAAAATCTTTAACCTTTTTCCAGTCATCTTTAGCCCATTCCTCCTCATTCTTTTTAGGTTTTTCAGGTCTTGGTTTTTTGAAATAAATTAACCAAATCCAAGTAGGAATGTCTTGAGCGAAATCTGGGATTTCTCTATCTTTGATAGAATCTTGTGCTAGTCTTGTGACCAGCACGCTGACTCCTTCAAGGCGAGATTGATTTAATTCCCACCAGTTGGATGGACCTCCTTCCTCATCAGAACACCATTCACGTACTCTCTCAATTACTTTTCCCGTGAATTGTTTTATGACCCCATCTCTTCCGCCAGAATTTGTGTATTCTATAAGGTGGTCTCTCATAGGTTCAAAGACAATTTCTACCGGAACCTTGGAAGAAGCTCTGTCTGGAGTTGTCGCTTTTTCAGTTACAACTTCAAACTGAACTTTACCGATGTCAATAATCTCTACCCCATATACAAATGGGTAAAAGGGTAGAAAATTCCACCCTTCAGAAACAAATTGACCTTCTTTCCTTTTCCCAAAAAGGGTAATTTGCCCCGCATGACGAATAGGGACTTTTACAAATGAGCTTATCCCTAAGGATACACTCACGAAGATAATTAAATAAATCATTTTATGGCCCTCCTTCGGCCTTATTTTTTATTTTAGTTATTTGATTTTCAATTTTCTTGTATTATATCACATTATAACCCTGTTTGTCAAGTTAGACTTATGAGCTCAATATAATCGAATTATCTGAGGAATATCATTGATTTATTCCATATTTTGACAAATGAAAAACCCGATACTGTTAGTATCGGGCTTTTTTTCTTTTGGGTAATTACTTGTGAATTGTTTCTCCGGTTTTACAATTACCGGCAGAAACTAATACTGCCCCAGTCCACGGAGCGAATGGTGGATAAAAGGTTAGCCACACATAAATGCTCCAGTTGCATCCTCCACCATCGTTGGCTGTGCACCAAGAGGCGGCAAAAGCCTCGGCTTCTCCTTCTGTGTTGAAGTAGTAAGCTGCCTGGTATTTTGTCTCGTTTCCACAGGCTGTGGCAACTACCCAGGGCTTGGACGGTCCGGCCGGGATCATGATTGGACTGACGATTGCCACATTGGTCGCCGTTGTTGGCTGGGTTTTGTCGTCAATAGGACTCTTTTTTCCACTCTCAGCGAATGTCATGGAACTTACTGCTATAAGCAGTAATGCAAAAAATAACACTTTTTTCATAAAGGTAAAAATTTGATTTAGTTAAATGAAAATAATCTCGCCACCATCCTAATATAAAAGGATGATTTTGTCAAGTAAATAAATGGGGGGAGGTCACAAACACTAAAAATGCCTTATAATATAAGGCATTTTTAGTGTTTGTGACCCTACCGGGAATCGAACCCGAATTACCGGCTTGAAAAGCCGATGTCCTAACCGTTAGACGATAGGGCCAAAAAATAACGCATACATTGTAACATTATTTTATTAAAAATACAAAATCTATAAAAAATATTTTGTGATATAATTGTAATATGGAAACACAAAAAATAGGAAGACTTGTTATAGCAAGACATCATGAATCTGAGTGGAATAAACTTGGTAAATGGACAGGGGTAACAGAAGTGCATCTTTCTCCTTTTGGTTTTGAACAATCAAAGAAAATGGGTGAATTAATCAAAGATATTAATTTTGATTATATTTTTGATTCAACACAAATAAGATCTCAAGAAACCTTGCAAGGAATGCTGGAAGTTAGTAAAAATAATGCTAATGTTCCAATTGAAAAAGCTAAAGAACTAAATGAACGTGATTATGGGGATTATACTGGTAAAAATAAATGGGAGATGAAAGAAATATTGGGGAACGAAGAATTTATGAAGATAAGAAGAAGCTGGGATCATCCAATACCAAATGGTGAAAGTTTGAAAATGGTATATGAAAGAGTTCTGCCTTTTTTCTTGAATCGTATCCTTCCAATTCTAGTGGAGGATAAAAACGTATTAATAGTAGCACACGGTAACTCGATGAGGGCGCTCATCAAATATATAGAAAATATATCTGATGAGGAAATCCCAAAATTAGAATTTGAATTTGGTGAGATTATATTTTATGATCTAGATAAAGAAGGTCGTATGGTAGATAAGGAAATAAAAAAAGTTTAGTCGGCTTGAAAAATATAGTTTTATTCTGTATAATCAGAAAGTTCTTAAGGAAGCGTGGCTGAGAGGTTGAAGGCATCACTTTCGAAAAGTGACATGCGGGAAACCGTATCGTGAGTTCGAATCTCACCGCTTCCGCAACAAATCGGAATTCAAATTTCCGCAAAAAATATGGTCGGCACGAAGTGCCGTCTGTTCTGAATTCCCCCCAAAAAGTCCTGAATCCAAAAGGGTTCGCCACGCAGAACGTGGCTCAAAAAGTACGGTTCGATCTTTAATTAAAAAGTTCGAACCTACTTTTTTAAACAAATGAAGATTTTCTTCATTTTTTTTCTCGTTAGCCAATTCCACCATATGAATACTGGCTTTTAGAAAATTTTCGGTAAGTTCGAACCGATTATTGGATTTTTTCTCAAAAGCCGATAATTTCTCTTTTAAAAGTTGTTTTTGATTAACTAACTTATTTTTAGAATCACGATATTCTTCCAAAGACAAAATGTTTTCTAAATATAAGTTCATCAACTTTTCAACTTTTGAATCCAAAAGAGAAATTTCATCTTTTGTCTTTTGAGAAAAAATCTCACTCGATTGATTTTCTGATTGCCGATCTTTGGTATTCTCGGCAATCATCCAATTTGCCCAATCGAGTGGCAAAGAAACTTTTTTGATTTCTTCCTTAATTTGAGAAGTGATGAGTTCCTCACGGACATATTTTTGCAAACAAGGATTTTTCCGTTTGGTACAGCGGAGATAGTTATGACCTTTTTGTGTTTCGGTAGTTATAAAACATCCACATTCTCCACAACGGAAAAATCCTCTATATAGATATTCTTTCAAACCTTTACCTTTCGGCTTAGATTTTCTCATCATCACTTCTTGAACGGAATCAAAAAGTTTCTTTGTGATAATCGGTTTGTGCTTTCCTTCGTAGATTTCACCGCCATATCTCATCAATCCCGTGAATATCGGATTTCTCAAAATTTGTTGATAATTAGAAACGGAAAGCACCTTTCCATTCTTTCTACTCAATCCAAGAGCATTAAACTTATCGTGCAATTGTCGCAAAGTGAAATTTCCAGTTGCATAGGTCTCAAATGTTTTCTTTATTAACGGAGCAATATTCTCATCGGGTACTATTCCCGCACCTTTCACATTTACATACCCCAAAGGCGACATTTGAGGCCATATACCGTCTTTCACTTTATTTCTGTGTCCACGCTTAATATTTTCCGATAAGTTATCAACATAGTATTTGGATTGTGAGAAAGCAATGGAAAGCATGAACTTGCCTTGCGGTGTCGTATCACACCAGAAAGTTGGAAATTTTAGCTCGGCAATCTTTCCCGTATCGAGCAAATATATTATTTTTCCACCATCAACACTATTTCTCGCTAACCTATCGGGATGCCATGCTAAAATTCCCGAAGCCTCATTTGCTTCGATACGGAGAAGCATTTCGTTAAATACTGGCCGGCCCGGAGCTTTGGCGGTTTGTTTTTCCACGAAAATATCAATAACCTCAATTTGCTCTTTCGCTGCTAACTCTTTGAGTTCGGCCAGTTGATCCGAAATGCTTCTAACTTGCCGATCTTCTGTGTCGGTTGATTTTCTGGTGTAGATAAAAAATTTTCTAGTTTGATTATTCATATTGTTGCATTGACTAACGAGGAGCCACGCTCTGCGTGGCGAACCCTTTTGGATTCAGGCTTTTTTGGGGGGAATTCAGAACAGACGGCACTTCGTGCCGACCATATTTTTTGCGGAAATTTGAATTCCGATTTGTTGCGGTATGCTCTGGACAAAATTCGAACCTTTTTTGAAAGCAATCCTGAAGAACAAATCTGAAACAATGCGGACGAAGTTTTACGGAAACAATTTTCTGGGGAAAGGATTTCGCAAAACTTCGGCTGATTCCTTTTTTCTGAATTCGGATGTCGCAAGCGGAGGAGGAGGGGTCTGGGGAGGAATCCTCCGCTTGCTCCTCTTTTTGTTTTGGCGAAATTCGAGCGGGCTTTCATAAATACATACTATCATATTATTCTAAGTTTGAATATCCTTGTTGTGAATATACACTTATGATACAATATGGGTAAATCAATTAGAACAAAAGAATACGGAGTATTCGTCAAAAGTCTTCGCCAAGCTCGTGAAGAAATGGGTTTAACACAAGTTGAGATCGCCAAGAAACTTAAAAGACCACAATCATACATTTCTAAATGTGAAGCTGGCGAACAAAGAATTGATGTTGTTGAGTTGAACAAGTTTGCAAAGTTATATAAAAAGTCGTTAGATTATTTTATTAAATAAAACTATGAAAAATAAAAATATTATTATATTGTGTGTATTGGTTGGTATTTTAATAATTGTCGTTTTATACACGACATCAAAATCTTCTAAAAAGGAAGACGTAATTCCCAACACCACTACTCCACAGACACAAACAAAACCTAAAGATACATCTACAAAAACATATCCTGTAGGTTCATATAGTGTATTTATTACGCAAACAGGAGGGATAGGTTCAGTAGTTCAACCAAAAGTAAAAGTTTATAATGCAAGTACTGGTTCAGAATTAAAACCAGCAGATAATTATATTTACTATATGTTTTTTGCTAAAAAAACTTCGGGCGATACTTTATCTAGTTACTGTTCATTAAATTCCTTGTCTTCATTCCACCCTGTTGATATTAAAAGCACTTCTGGTAATAGCATTTCTTATATTTCCAAAGATTTGATTGTTGAGTTTCCAGCAGTTAAAGATCAAGTCTCGTCTGTTCCAAATCCTCAGCAGAGTAACCCAAAATCAGACAATAGTATAAACATGTTTTTAGATAAAGATGAGAATGATCTTTCTTTTGTCTGTATTCCTTGGTAATTAATATTATGGAAAAATTTATAAAACAAAATTGGTTTAAAGTAGGCGTTCTCATTGTTGGAATTTTAGTAATTATCTTCTTGTTTAATTCACAAAAATCTAATAGAACAGAAACAAGTATCACTCCTAATAGCAATATTTTAGATTCTACTGAAAAAACTCAACCTCAACAAAAAACAGTAAGTGATAACACTATTGTTTCTAAAACACAAAATCAATGCACACAAAAAGCTAATGTCTTTTTACTATCTCTCAAAATGCCTGACTACTCTGTTAAGAGTCATTACAGTGAAGAATTGAACAGATGTTTCTTTGTTGTTCAAAATGAAAGTAACGATGACATTGTAATGCGAACATTATATTCAGAGAGCGGTGAAATTCTTGGTACATATAATGAAATTCTTATAACTGGTGATGCTACATTGTGTAATGCACTGATACCACATAAAGAACCCGCAAAATTTGGTTGTACAGCAGGTGCTTCAGATTTAAGCTCCAATATTTCTTATAAGGATTGGCAGAATTTTATAAAACCATATATGGAAAATTAAGTAATTATGAAAGAGGAAATAATATCAAAATTAACTAAAATTTTATCTATTGGAAAATATGATGAAGCCGCAGTTACATACATATTTGTTGAAATTAGAAAAATATTTGAAAAAGAAAACCTTTATGATAAATTTCCACTAATTTCTTTTTATTCTGACTGGGTTGCTCATAGTTATCTGGACCGAAAACAAGCCAACGAATATTTAAAAAGGATTGAGGTTATGTTTAATGGTGAAAGAGAACATGATTCAGAGGTGCAGGTTGGTGAAAATATGAAATCCTCATCGCCAATTCATTTTAATAATCTTAAACTAGAATTACATAGTTTCTTAAAAGAACAACTGTCCTTAGAAGGAAATATCTTGGATAAGAATTGGAATGAATTTCTAAATAGTTTGATTGGTATTATTGCTAATAGTCCGCTGATAATGAAAGACGAAACTTCATTTATTGAAAAATTTGTATTTATACCGCAATTTTCAAAAAATGATGTAATTTTTGAGATTACACTAAGAAGTGGAATTGTCCACTGTGTAACAAATAATTTTACTTATTTAGAGTTAAATTAGTTCCAATAATTTATTAGTTTTAGCCCGCTCGAATTTCGCCAAAACAAAAGGAGGAGCAAGCGGAGGATTCCTCCCCAGACCCCTCCTCCTCCGCTTGCGACATCCGAATTCAGAAAAAAGGAATCAGCCGAAGTTTTGCGGAATCCTTTCCCCAGAAAATTGTTTCCGTAAAACTTCGTCCGCATTGTTTCAGATTTGTTCTTCAGGATTGCTTTCAAAAAAGGTTCGAATTTTGTCCAGAGCATACCGCTTTGAACAGCAAAAAAGAAAGAATAATGCGCGGTTAGCTCAGTTGGTAGAGCGACCCCTTGACGTGGGGTAGGCCAGGGGTTCGAATCCCTTATCGCGCACTATGCAAAATACACAAATAATAATTTTAGCAGCAGGGAAAGGAAAAAGAATGGAGTCAGATGATCCAAAAGCCCTTGCGATGCTTCATGGCAAACCATTTTTACAGCATATACTCGACACTGTATCGCATCTAAATATTCCAATGGATCCAGTCATTGTGGTTGGTCACAAGAAAGAAAGAATTTTCGATGTATTTGGTAAAGATCGAAATTACGCCGTGCAAGAAGAACAGCTTGGAACTGGCCATGCGGTGATGTCTGCAAAAGGGGCTACACACCCAGATCATAAAATAGTTTTTGTATTATCAAATGATCAACCATTAATCTCAAAAGATACAATTGAAAGTATTATAGAGCATCATAAAAAAAGTAATGCAATTATTACTATGGGGACTGTCATCGTTCCTGATTTTAAAGAATGGCGAGCAGGGGCATATTTTTTGGGAAGAATTATGAGAAATGAAAAAGGAGAAGTTGTGGGAGTTACTGAATACAAAGATGCGACCGAAGAAGAACGAGAAATCAAAGAAATAAATCCAGCGATATATGCTTTTGATGCAGAATGGATTTGGAAAAATATAGACAGAATAAAAAATGACAATGCCGCGCAGGAATATTATTTACCTGATCTTATCAAGCTTGCATTCAAAGAGGGGAAAAAGGTAGAAGCAATACCACTCAAAAATATCATGGAACTTTTTCAACCAAACTCAAAACAAGAACTTGAAATACTCGAAGGAATACTCGCAAATCAAAATTTATAAAAAAAAGCATTCACAAAATACTCTTTTTAAAAGCCCTTATCCCTTTCCGTCTCTCGTGATTACACTGCGCGCCCACACCTAGGCATTTTTAAAAGAGTATTTTGTTTCTGCTTTATTTTTTATTTATTCTTATGTATCCAAATATATGCATCTTCGAGAGCTTTGACGGCGTCGCCGACGGCGATGTTGTTCTGGTGGTATTTGCCATTTGTACAATCACCGGCAGCCCAGATACCAGGAACGGAAGACATTTGAGTCATTGGGTCAACAACTATCTTTCCTATTTTGTCTATCTCAACGACATTTTTTACAAATTCAACATTTGGCGTCTGGCCGATTTCGACAAAAATTCCCGTAGTTTGGATAGTGTTTTCATTGCCAGTAATTTTATCTTTGTAAGTAAGTGAATTTACAAATTTATCTCCATCTACTCTTATAATTTCAGCATTTGTGATTGCTTTAAACTTTGGATTTTCCAGAGTTTTTTTGACAGTAATTTGATCAGCCTTAAACTCGGCACTTCGATGTATCAGAGTTACGCTCTTGCAATATGCAAGTAACTGAATTGATGTTTCAAATGCGGCATTACCGCCACCGATAACGATTACATCCATGTCGGCAAACATTGGGCCATCGCATGAAGCGCAATAGGTAATACCCTTATGTTCAAATTTATCAGCATTGATAGCTTCAAGTTTCCGTCTTCCACTCCCTGTTGCGATTATAAGAGCTAGACTCTCATATGTTTTTCCAGATTCGGACTTAATCAAAATCTTGTTGTCATTTTTAATAACACTTGTAATCTTTTCTCCTTCGATAACGTCTAAAAATGGTCCTTTGTAATAAAGGATATGTTTTTTAAGATTTTCACCAAGCTCCATTCCGCCTATTTCTGGAGTGCCTATCCAATTGTAAATAGTTTCAGACACTGTTGATTGCCCGCCGAACTCTGTGGTTATAATCGCTGTCTTAAGTTGTTTACGAGCGGCGTAGACAGCGGCACTTGTACCAGCTGGTCCTCCACCGATAATTATTAAATCGTACATAAATTTATATTAACATAAAAAGGGAGTACATAAAATAGATCTTCTCAGAGGGTACGAAAATTTTTTGCTAAAAATTTTCTCAGTTCTCGCTCCGTCGAGCTCCAAAGCCCCTCTGATAAGACTATTTTATTTCCTCCCTTTTTTTCTTTTATTTTTTTCTTCTTAAGAATGCTGGAACTGTACTCCAATCATCTGTGTCATCTATAAATAAATCGTCTTCTATTTTTTCTGGTTTTTTTATGTAATCAGAACTACCATTTTTAGGTTCTTCTTTTTTTATAGCTTGAACGATTTCTTCTTTGGTTGAATTTTCAACTGTTTTTTCTACTGCTCGTGATTGACCCATTTGGAAGAGTGAACGCTTTGGCATATCGGTAGGGAAGCCAGTAGCGATGACTGTGACTTTCATTTCGCCCTTCTTGAGTTTCTCATCGCGAATTGTTCCAAATATTACTTTTGCATCTTTATCTATTGATTCAGTTATAACTTTTGCGGCTTCTTGGATTTCATGGATGGTTAGGTCTTCTCCACCTGAAATTGCAAAGAGAACTCCACGTGCTCCCGAAATAGAAAGATCAAGAAGAGGTGAGTTGATAGCTTGCATAGCAGCTTTTTCTGCTCGTCCTTCTCCTGCGGCAATTCCAACACCCATAAGTGCCGATCCTGCATCGAACATTACAGCTTTGATATCGGCGAAGTCGACGTTAATCATTCCTGGTGTCGTGATTAATTCTGAAATCCCTTCTACTGCTTGCTTGAGAACTTCATCACACATTGCGAATGCTTGTCTGAACCCGACATCTTTTCCTGAAATAACTATTAGCCTATCATTTGGAATAATTAAAATTGCGTCAACTTCTTTTTCAAGTTCTGAAAGACCTATGTCGGCAAGTCTCATTCTTTGGTTTCCTTCAAAAGAAAATGGCTTTGTCACAACTGCAACGGTTAGTATTCCTTGTTCTTTTGCAGCTTGAGCAACTATTGGAGCAGCTCCTGTACCAGTACCACCACCCATTCCACACGCAATGAAAACCATATCAGCACCTTTGATGACATCTTGTATCTCAGCTTTTGTTTCTTCTGCGGCACGACGTCCTACCTCGGGGTTCATCCCTGCTCCGAGACCATGGGTAAGATTCTTTCCTAAGTGAACTTTCTTTTCGGCCAATGAATTATGTAAGTCTTGGGTGTCTGTATTCATTACGATAAACTCAACTCCTTTAACTTTCGAATTAATCATGTGATTTAAGGCGTTTTTACCTGAACCACCAATTCCGATGACTTTAATCCTAGCGAATGACTCAATTTCTGGGTTTATTTTAGGCATATATTTTTAAGACATAAGTCTTTCATTAATAATAAGTTTGTGTATGTACATGATAGCAGAAATACAGAAAAAGGGAACATTTGACAAAAACAATGTTTTATATTCACATATTGCTATGGTAACAATTGAGAAAAGATAGATTTGAAAAAACTCTTAACTTCTTTTATATTTTCTCCAACACCACTTCCAGATTGATCTAGAGAATATTCATCATTAGATGAAAGTGCAAGTCCTAGTGCTGTATACCACGAACCATCACGAATTTTGAATTTATTATTTAATGAATAGTCAGCTGGACCAACTCTTGTCGGAAGTTTCAACTGAGTTTTTGCAATATTCTCTATGTTGTTGATAGCAGAACCACCTCCAGTGATTATTACTCCTGCAGGGAGAAGCTCATTACGTTTGAGACGCTTCAGATTATTTTCGACAAGTTCAAATATATCGTCTAGACGTGCCTCAATTATCTCATCAACTTTTTTCTTTGAATAATCTCCACCTGTTACACTTCCGAGTTTGATACTTTCTGCCTCTTCGAGTGATATTTTCAATCCTAGGGCGATATCTTTTGTAATGTCCATACTACCGATAGGAGAGACCAGTACTGATATTGGTAAGTTATTTTCAAACACCGCGACTGATACTGTCTCAGCTCCGATATCGACAAGAACACAACCAGCGACCTTTTGTTTGTTACTTAAAAGAAGGTTGCCTGTAACTAAAGGAGAAGCTGTTATTTCCTCGATGTCTATTTTTGCGAGGCCGAAAGCGGTTATTAAATCTTCAACATTTTGCTTTAGACATGTTACAAAAAGTGTTCTGACTTCGAGCTTTATACCACGCAAACCTTCTGGTCGAGCAAAAATATCTTTACCATCGAGTTTATAAGAAAGGGGAATAGTATGAATTATTTTTTTGTTTAAGATATCGAGATTTTCTTCGCTGTTGGCGATTACTTTTGATACATCTAGATTTGTTATTTCTTGATCAGCTTTCGATATGATTACTGACCCTGTCGAAATTGTAGAAGCCAAACTGATACCGCCGATAGATATGTAAGCTTTACGAATTTTAATTCCTAAAATATTCTCGGCTTGTTTTACAGCCTTTTTTATACTTTGTGCGACCGCGTCAACATTTGTGACATAATCAAAACGCATTCCGTTCGTCTCAGATGTTCCTGTTGCAAGTATCATTGGTTCATTTTTGCTTTTATCAAAACCAACGACTACAACTTTTGTAGAATATGTCCCGATATCTATGCCGACAGTGATGTTATTTTTGTTCATGAGTTTTAAAAAAGAAAACAATCTAAGATAATATTTTGAGATATTTCTTTTCTTGTCTTTCCATTGTACTACTATGTTCGAAACCTTTCAAATGCAAGCACCCGTGGATAACTAAATACTTTAAAAATTGCGGATATGACATGTCAAAAAGAGGAGCATCTCTTCTTACTTTTGAAGGGTCAAGGGTTATTTCACCAGAATTTTTTGAAAGTGGAAAAGATAAAATATTGGTGGTTTCATTTTTCCCCCGATATTTTTTATTTATTTCTTTTTGTTTTTGTGGAGTTAAAAAGGTAATTCCGAGTTCGTATTGTTCGCCTAAGATTTTATTTTTTATAGAGACAAAAGGCAAGCTTGGTAGCTTGCCTTTTGTGTTGTTTTTAATGATGCAGAAACCTTTGTCTACCATAAAATTATTTGTGGCCTCGTTTCTTTGTGAACTTTGTTGCCTTACCCAATTTTATAAGTTTTGCTTGGTTTTTCTGACGAGCAATTCTTTTCAAAGTAGCGGCCTTAACTTTTATCTTAGAAAGAGATCTTTCGTTGTAGCGCTTACTTTTAACTTTTTGAATAATGCCGGACTCTTGTACCTTGCGGGTGAATCTGCGGACCAAATTCATATTGCTTTCATTTGCGTTTTTCTTTACTTCTATAACTGTTATCATGTTTGATATATTATCATGTTTTATGAATCAAGGCAAGCCCCTGTTCAGTTAACACTATGCTCGTGGGTTTCTTGGAACGTATATATGAGGTTGGTATTTTGAAATCTCTTGGAGCAACTGACTATGATGTTCGTAATTTATTTCTAGTTGAAGCATCCATAATGGGTCTTTTGGGTGGGTTAGGAGGAATTATTATAGGTGTCGGAGGAGGAGAAATATTGAATGTCTTATTGAGTGCACTGGCGAAAAGATTTGGAGGAGATTCTATAAGACTATTTCTAACTCCATGGTGGTTTATTTTCTTGATATTAGGTTTTTCTATTGTTATAGGATTTGTCTCTGGCTGGTGGCCAGCACATCGTGCCGCAGGCCTTTCTCCTAAAGAAGCATTTACCAAGAAATAAATAAGGTAAGATTTTAATCTACTTATTATTTCTTTTAAAGTAAATCTTCGGGATCGACATTTACCGAAAAAGCTGGAGGTAGATTTGAAAGAACTCCATATAGCTTATCATCAATAATTTTTTTATCGGTTTCTATAAGTGGCCAAAGAATCGGGTCAACTTTTATGACGGTATTTGTGATATATTTACCTTTTATTTTACTTATGAATGCACTGAATATTTGTGGTTCATGGTCTCCTAAAACTTTTTCGATAAAACCTCTTGCTTTTTCTGTTTCAATCGCGGTTCCTTCAAAAGTAATTTTTATCAATCGTTTGAATGGTGGGTATCCGAAATCACGTCGTTCTTTTAAATCTTCGCGACAAAGTGGTAGGACGTTGCCACTTAGTATGTATTGTAAAATTTTATTCTCTGGCATGCGAGTTTGAATGATGAGATTGTTTGTTGTTATGTTATGCAATTTTTCTATCGTGTGTAATATTTTTTGTGTGATATTAAAACTAGGTATTGAGAAAAGTCCATCAAGTGAAATCACTGCGCTTGAATATACCTGATTGCGAAGATGCGAGAAAACCATTTCTGTCCCGATTAGAATGCTTCCTGGATTCTTTATAAATTGCGCCATTGCTTCCCCCGCTTCTTTTTGGGTTCCTGTTGCTTCTTTGTCCATCTGAATTATCTTTACTTTTGGATACAAATTCTTTATCTCTTCATATACTCTGTCTGTGCCGATTCCAAGTGGAGTTAGATTCCAACTAGAACATATAGGGCAACGCACCTCAGTTTTTTCTTTACGCCCACATTTATTGCACATAAAGATTCTAGGCGTGGTTGATTTGGTTGCGGTAATTTGTCTGGTTCCATACAGAACCATTGGGTTTGAACAATTGGGACACAAGAGAGTATTACCACAGTCATTACAAACTGTTATTGGAGCCAATCCTTTTCTGACTGAAAAAAGAAAAACAGATTTGTTCTCTGAAATCGCGGTATCAATCATTTGTCTTGTTTTTTTAGAAATTGTTGTAAAAACTTTTTTCCCTTTTTCATCCGTCTCTTCTTTCATGTCTATCACAACTTGACGTTCTGTTTGAGGGAGGCGATACAAAGGTGATGATATTTCTCCTAGTTCGCCTTTTTCGTGTTTATACAATGTCTCTGGACGAAGCAGGGTGTCACCAAAGATTAATTTTGTTTTTTGAATTTCTGATAATATCTCGGCAAAACTTCGAACGTCAATATATGGTCTTCTTATTTGTTTGTATGTATCTGAACTCTCGTGTTCCAAAATAACCGTTTTTATATCATGTCGTGGAATCGACATAAATATCCCTGTTCCAATGATTAGGATTGGGTGAATTTCTTTTATCGCTTTATTATACATATTTATCAAGCCCTTTTTTGTTATATCAGAATGAAAAGTGAATACATATTGTTCTATTCCGCGAGCCAGTTCTTTGTTGAAATAATCAATATCATAATGGTTCGGTACACACATAAAGACCGATTCTTTTTTTGCAAACGCTTCACGAATAAGTGTACGATAAAATGCCAGTCTATCAGATGGTGTTGCTTGGAAGATTAATTTTTCATGTCTATTATTATTTTCATTATAAGTATTATCGATGTCTTTAATTTTTTCAAGATTATTTATATTTTCAATAAATGGAGCAGGTAAAAGAGACTTGATTACTGAACCAGTACTGCTTACGGTATATTTTTTCATTTTCTGACAGGCCACAAAAAAACTTTTATTAAAAGGGGAATCACCTTTCACTTTTATTATTTTTTTAAGTTGATAGTCGGCATTCTTAATATCAGATTTTATATCTCTCGCTTCTTCGGAATTAATCACAATAGCATCGATTATTCTCGATCTGATAGGAATTGAAACAATATTACCAACAGGTATATCGATAGCAGAAAAATATGAGAGATATTCTTTCTGTGCACCCTTTGCAAGTGGTATTACAGTAGCGATAAACATATTTATATCGTAGCACATCGTGGTGATTTTGGCATGATTTTAATATTGAATATTTTGTGCTACAATCACGATGTAATTTATACATTTTATGGCATTTTTTTCTAAAAAATTAGGGATAGATTTAGGGACAGCAAATACACTCGTATACCTTCCAGGTAAAGGTATTTTTCTCAACGAGCCATCTGTGGTTGCCGTTTCAGAGCAAGACAACACTATTTTGGCTATCGGCATTGAAGCTAAAGAAATGATAGGTAAAACTCCGGAGAATATTATTGTGTATCGTCCAATGAAAGATGGAGTTATTGCTGACTATCGAGTAACAGAAGCCATGCTCAGGTATTTTATTTCCAAAACTCTCGGTAAATATAATTTATTTAAACCAGATGTAATGGTATCAGTTCCAGCGGGGATTACTTCGACAGAACGTCGTGCTGTTATTGAGGCGGCAATCAGAGCTGGGGCAAAGAACGCCTATGTTGTGAAAGAGCCGATACTTGCTGCTATAGGTGCTGGAATTCCAATTCAAGAATCAAAAGGTTACATGGTTATGGATATAGGTGGAGGAACTACAGACGTCGCGGTGATTGCCCTTGGCGGAATTGTGGCATCGACGTCAGTTAAATGTGCTGGTGATAAGATAGACCAAGCTATAACTGATTATATTAAAAAAACTTTCAATCTTGCAGTTGGAGATAAAACGGCAGAAGCGATTAAAATAAAGATCGGTGCGGCTGTTCCACTCGAAGAAGAACTTACTATTACAATCAAAGGGCGTGACTATATCCAAGGGCTTCCTCGTACGGCGCAAATTTCTACAAATGAAATAGTCAGAGCTATCGACAAAGAACTTCGTATAATGATTGGGGCGATTAAAGATGTTCTTTCTTTGACTCCACCTGAGCTCGCAGCAGATATTATTGATGATGGTATAATTATGACTGGTGGATCAGCACAATTAAGAAACTTGGCGGATTTGGTTTATCGCCGTACTGGAGTTAAAGCGCGCGTTGCTGACGAACCATTACTTTGTGTTGCAAAAGGAACAGGTGAAGCGCTCAATCACCTAGAGACTTACAAGAAAAGTATTTTAAGTAAAAAATAATGATAAAAGATATAAAAAAAATAAAACGAAATATTTTTCGCATATTTTTATTCGGATTCGCAATTGTTGGATTTGTGTTTTGTTTCGTATATATTGGGATGCAATTTGGTTGGTTTAATGTGAAAGGTTCTGTCTCAACAAGAAATTCATATTTCAATATCAATAAAAATACAAACAAAAACAATACTGTAAGCAATAATCTACAAACCGTGTGTCAAATAAATGTTTTGAGTAAATACGCACCATTGACATCGGTGAGTATATATAAAAATTTGACGAGTGGCGCAAATGATGAACTTCTAAGGATAATGATAGATTCTGCATCTCGACGTTTTAAAAATGATTATTTGTATAATCAAGATTTTGATAAATGTAATAATTTAAATTATAAGAACACCCAAGAACTCAATGTTCCTATCTCTGCTTATGCCTGGGCTGATACTGATCAGTGGAATTTAATGAAAGAAGTATTTACTCGTGATAAAGAGATAATCAAAAAAGCAGCTAGTGATGCTCATATTTCTCCACGATTGATTTTAAGTGGCGTGATTGGAGAACAATTTAGATTCTTCAATAACAGGCGTGAATCGTTTAAGAACTATTTTGAACCGTTGAAAATTTTAGCGTCACTTACCAATACCTCATTTGGTATCGCTGGACTTAAACCGAAAACGGTTGGGATTATTGAAGACAATCTAAAAAATAAAAATTCGGCTTTTTATTTAGGTCCAGATATGGAGCATGTTGTTGATTACGGAAAAGATATTGTTGACCTTGAATCAGAAAGAATGAATAGAATTACTGACGCCAAGAATCCATATTATTCATATTTATATGTAGGTCTATATATGAAAGAAATAATTGCGCAGTGGCAAAAGGCCGGTTTTGATATAAGCAGTCGGCCAGATGTTCTTGCCACACTTTATAATCTCGGTTTCTATTATTCAGTACCAAAGGTAAACCCTGAGGCAGGCGGGACGATGATAAATATAAATAATACAGATTATACTTTTGGTGATATTGGATACGAATTTTATTATTCTGGTGAGCTTTCCGATATTTACCCAATTGCGGTACAATAAAAGGATTATGACATATCCATTTGAAAAATTATTTCCCGAAAATCTATATCATAGTTATGTTATTGAGGGTGACCCAGTTTCTACTGGTTTAGTGTTAATCGAATTTTTGGAAAAAAGGGGAGTTGTAGAAAAACAAAGTCCCAATCTCCTTTTCCAAATATATGAATCATTTACTATCGATGATAGCAGTGATATTAAAGATTGGCATAGTAAACGAGGGATTGGTGAAGGTAAAAAGATTTGTATTATTGCAACAAAATTTATTAATCGTGAAGCTGAACAGACGCTTTTAAAGATAATAGAAGAACCTATGGCTGGTACCCATTTTTTCATCATCATTCCTGATTCATCGGTTCTTCTTGATACGATTATTTCAAGAACGCATGTTGTTAAAACAGCGGTGAGCGTCGATATAGATTTACAAAAATTTGTAGTAAAGTTTATCGCATCGTCACCCAAAGATCGCATCGATAAAGTTGCGACGATAATAAAAGAAAATAAAGACGAAGAAAATAGTGGCAAATTGCGATCGTATGCGACCAAATTTGTGAATGAACTTGAAAATATTTTTTATCAGAAATTTAAGAAAAATATAAATAACGAACAAATTAAATTTGTGTTAAATGAATTACAAAAAGCACGCGACTATTTATCAACCTCTGGTGCATCGGTAAAAATGATTTTAGAACATTTGGCACTTGTGATATAATAAAACCATGAATTTAGTGACAATATCAGAAGCATCAAAATGGGCAACAAATTTTCTTGAAAAAGAAGTTTTGCCAACCAATATTTCATATCTTGTTCAGTATGGAAAAGTAAAAAAACATGGTGAGAATGGCTCTACGATGGTTGATTTGAGTGATTTAAAAAAATATTATGATTCGTATAATGGTAAAAGAGAGATAAATTGGAAAAAGAATTTAGGATATGATTTAAACTGGACACTTTCGTTTGATAATTTAAGAGAAGTAGATACCACAAAACATGTGCACAGACTCCATCCTTATAAGGGGAAATATATACCTCAATTAGTTGAGTATTTTATAGATGGCCATACCGATGATTTTAAAAAAGAAGTTTATTTTAAAAAAGGTGATATAATACTCGACCCATTTTTAGGTTCTGGAACAACCATTATTCAGTCTATTGAAGCAGATATTCATTCTATTGGTATAGATGTTTCAGAATTTAATTGTATGATCTCAAGTTGTAAGGCAACTCATTATAATGATGAGTCTTTGCAAAAGGCTATAAAAAAGCTAATTTCATCTCTTGATTCGTTTGAATATGATAATAAGATTAAAGAATTTGAGACCGAACTTCTAGAGGAGTTAGCAAAATTTAATAATAAATACTTTTTTGGTTCTGATTTTAAATATAAAATAAATCAAGGCGATATTAACGAAAAGAAATTTTCTACAGATAAAGAGAAAGAATTTTTACCAATTTATCAAAAATTACTTAAAAAATATTCAATTAAAATTAAACAGGATAGATCCGATTCCTTTCTTGACATTTGGTTTATGAATAATGTCCGTCTTGAAATCAACCATGTGTTTGAAACAATAAAACAAGAAAAAGATGTTAAAACTCGAAGAATTCTTGCACTTATTTTAAGTCGAACAATCAGGTCTTGTCGTGCAACAACACACAGTGATCTGGCTACATTGAAAGAACCGCAATTAACGACTTATTATTGTTACAAACATAAGAAAATTTGTAAACCACTTTTTTCGATAAAGACAATGCTTAATCGTTATGCTTTTGATACATTAAATCGTGTGCGAGAGTTCGATAAATTGCGTAAACCAGTTTATTATTCAGTTATAACTGGAGATTCAAGAATTGTTGATATTTTGGAAAAAGTAGAAAAACAAAATCCTGAATTATCTAAAATCTTACAAAAGCAAAAAATAGCTGGTATTTTCTGCTCACCTCCATATGTAGGACAAATTGATTATCATGAACAACACGCTTACGCTTATGATTTACTTGGTTTTAAAAGAAAAGATGAACTAGAAATTGGGTCTCTTTATAAAGGTCAAGGGATAGAAGCAAGACGGTCATATATAGAAGGAATAACAAATGTGTTAAATAATTGTAAAAAATACTTTAAAAAAGATTATAATGTATTTCTTGTTGCTAATGACAAATTTAATTTATATCCAGAAATTGCTGAAAAATCTGGGATGAAAATAGTAAATCAATTTAAGAGACCAGTTTTAAACAGAACGGAAAGAGATCGAAATCCGTATTCTGAAATTATTTTTCATTTTAAAGGAATATAATGTAAGGTTATGAAATTAAATCAACAGCAGAAAAATCGTATTCAAGAAGAGGTCAAGAAGATTTTAGAAAGCCGAATTGAGAGTTTCCCGGACGTGAGTTCAAAAAATAGAAATGCTCCATTCCATGATGCGATTTTAGAGTGTTTTAAAGAACAACTCAAAGAGTTTGATATTGAAACACCTCGTCTAATAGCTATAGCAAGTTGGATGCACGGACTAAGTACCTCTCTTGGGTCTGGTTTTGAAAATATAGCCCATATTTTATCAGGTGGTTATAAAAGAAAATTTACCGGGCCATTTGTTTTAAAAATTAAAAGAAAACAGTCTATAATTATTGAGGAAATAATAAGAAAACTTAAATCTGCTGAAATATATCCTTCAGTAGATAATGAAAATGCTCAAATTTTTAAGTATTCTAAATCAGATAAAAATATAGAATCTTTGGGATTTACAGCCGATGTTTTTATCGAAAAAAAAGATGAAATTATCGCAATTGAAATGAAATCAGTAAGGCCAAATTCAGGAGAAGGCAGGGGGGAAAAGCAAAAAATATTATATGGTAAAGCCGCATTAAAATTACTTTATCCTGATCATAAAATAAAGTTTTTTATTGGTTTTCCTTTTGACCCCACATCTAACATACCCACTGGATATAATAAGAAGATATTCTTTAATTATTTAATTGAATTTAAAAAATTTTTTGCAGAAGATGAAGTCCTTATTGCTGGTGAATTGTGGGATTATCTAAGTGGAAGTAAAGACACAATGAATCAAATCCTTCAGATTATAAAAGAAACAATAAAAACTATTAATACTAAAAAATAATATATGTACAATACACAAAATTTTAAAATTGAATTAAAAAAAATAGAAGAATGGTTAAGTAAAGAATATGGGCAAGTTCATACGGGTAGAGCAACTCCGATAGTTCTCGATAGTATTATGGTTGAGAGTTATGGAACTCGTATGCCGATTAAAAATGTAGCAGGGATTACGATCGAAGACCCTAAGACTCTTCGTGTTGCTCCTTGGGATAAGAATCAAATTAAAGAAATTGAAAACGCTGTAATGTCTGCCAACTTGGGACTTTCAGTTGTTTCAGATAGTGACGGTGTTCGCGTAATATTTCCGATGCTTACAACCGAGAATCGCACCAAACTTGTAAAAGTCTTGAAAGAGAAACTTGAAGAAGCGCGTATCAGCGTCAGAAAAGAGCGTCAAACTGAGATAGATAAAACAAACGATTTATCAGAAGATGAAAAAAAGAGAGCCAAAGATGACATTCAAAAATGTGTAGATGAATCAAACAATAATCTTGAAGCGATATTTAACAAAAAAGAAAAAGAAATTATGAATTAAAATATGAGTATAATTATTTTTATTGTTATTTTATTAGTTCTTGTCGTCTCCCATGAATTTGGGCATTTTATTGTTGCGAAATTAAATAAAATACGAGTTGATGAATTTTCTTTTGGTTTCCCCCCCAAACTTTTTGGAAAGAAAATAGGGGAAACAACTTACAATTTCAACCTGTTGCCACTTGGTGGATATGTAAAAATATATGGAGAAAATGTTGATGAAACAGATATGCTCGAAGTTGGATTTCTTGATAAAGATGCAGATCCAGAAAAAGTAGAATTAGCCAAAAGAAGTATGGTCAATAAACCAAAATATATCCAAGCATTTGTTCTTGTTGCTGGTATTGTCATGAATTTGTTAGTTGCATGGTTGTTACTTTCTATTGGGTTTATGTCTGGTCTTCCTACTTCGGTAGGTAACGCGCCTAAAGGGGCAATAATAAAAAATCAGGCGCTCACGATCACAAATGTGGCTCCTAATTCACCTGCACTGGCGAGTGGGATAAAAGTTGGAGATAAAATAATTGCTCTTAGTACTCCTACTGATTCGACTAGACTTCTTTCTTCAAATCTAGGACCTGAAAGTATCCAAAATTTCGTAAAAGCTCATGGTGGTGAAGTTGTCACTGCATCACTTGTGCGTGGGAAAGAGCCAATCAATATTGTAGTAACTCCAGAAGTAAATAAAACGAGCGGTGTTGCGGTAATAGGTATTTCTATGGATACGATTGGTACGCTCAAACTCCCAATTCATAGAGCAATATGGGAAGGTTTAATATTAACGAAAGATGTGACAGTCGGAACGGTTGTAGGATTTTATAACTTGATTCATGGGGCGCTTATTGGTAAGGCCGATATGAATTCTCTAACTGGCCCAGTTGGGATTGTTGGAGTTGTCGGAGATGCTGCAAAATTTGGATTTGTTTATTTACTATCATTTACAGCACTTATCTCTATAAATCTGGCAGTTATAAACCTTGTTCCCTTCCCAGCGCTCGACGGAGGGCGACTGCTATTCTTGCTTATAGAAAAAATTAAAGGCTCGCGTATAAAACCAAAAGTTGCAAATACAGTAAACGCTATCGGTTTTGGTTTACTCATGCTTCTAATGGTCATCATAACTTATCCCGATATAGTAAAATTATTTTAAATTTTACATTTTATAAAATCTATGATATATTATCAGTATATCAAAACGCCCTTGGGCGATTTTATTTTTTAAACACAATAGAAGCGAGAAGTGATAATTTAATTTATTTATATGGAAATTAGAAACATAGCGATAATAGCACACGTGGACCATGGGAAGACTACTTTGACCGACCAAATGATGAAGCAATGCGGAATGGTTGAGGAAGGAGTAACTATGGATTCAAACGCTCTTGAACTTGAGCGTGGTATTACTATATATTCTAAGAATACTTCGGTTATTTATAAAGGTACAAAAATAAACATTGTAGACACTCCGGGTCACGCGGACTTCGGTTCTGAGGTTGAACGTGTTCTTCGTGCTATTGACTCTGTACTTTTGCTCGTAGATGCGCAAGAAGGTCCTATGCCTCAAACTCGATTCGTATTAAAAAAATCCCTCGAACTTGGTCTTAAACCAATAGTTGTTATAAACAAGATTGATAAACCCGCTTCTAATCCAGCACGCGTTCACGATGAAATACTTGAACTTTTTTTGGAACTTGGCGCAACTGAAGAACAAATAGACTTTAAATATTTATATGCAATCAGCCGTCAAGGAGTTGCCAAGCTTCATCTAGAAGATGAATCAAAAGACTTAACGCCGCTATTTGATCTGATACTCGAAGAAGTGAAAGAAGCTTCTGTTGATCTCGATAAACCATTTCGTGCTCAAGTTTTCAACCTAGGTTATGACAATTTCTTGGGGCGTTTAGCTATCGTTCGTGCATATTCGGGCTCGATAAAGACCAGTACTCCTATTTTCGTGAGAGATGATTCAGGTAAAACTCGTAGTGCTAAAATTTCTAGAATGTTTACATTTGAAGGTATCAACAGAAAAGAAGTTAGCGTTTTAAATACAGGTGATATTGCTATTATAGCTGGGATTCCAGATGTATATATTGGCGAAACAATATGTGACAATGTAAGCACCGAACCGTTGCCATCTATCGATATAGATGAACCAACTATTTCTCTAAATTTTTTAGTGAATGATTCTCCTTTCTGTGGACGTGAAGGAAAGTATGTTACAAGTAGACAAATACGAGAGCGTTTAGAGAAAGAACTTGAGATGAACGTCGGGCTTCGTATTAACTTTGACGCGAAAGATGAAGAAGAAGTCCAAGAAGGTTTCCTTGTCTATGGGCGTGGCGAATTACACATCGCTGTTCTCTTGGAGAATATGCGACGTGAAGGATATGAACTTCAAGTGTCTCAACCTCACGTAATCATCAAAGAAGAGAATGGAGAAACACTAGAACCTTATGAAGAGGCAACGATTGATGTTCGCAATGAATATTCTGGTGCTGTGATAGAGAAACTTACTGCACGTCGCGGAATGATTACGAGTATGCACGAGAAAGAAGGAATTGTACGAATGTTGATCGAGATACCAACTCGTGGACTTCTCGGGTATCGAGGACAATTTGTTGTGGATACAAAAGGTGAAGGAATTCTTGCTTCGAGATTTATCGGTTTCAAATCCTACTCAGGTGATATTAAAAAACGTGACGTTGGTTCTATGACATCAATCGTCACTGGGAAAGTTATTGCGTTTTCACTTTGGACACTTCAAGAACGTGGAACTTTATATGTCGAACATGGTGATGAAGTATATGAGGGTATGGTCATCGGAAACGTTATAAAGGGTGATGAGCTTGCGGTGAACCCAACCAAGAGTAAACAACTATCGAATATGCGTTCGAGTGGTACCGACGAAGCTATAAATGTGAAGCCCCCATACAAACTCACAATTGAACGTGGTCTTGAGGTTATGGCAGATGACGAATATCTCGAGATTACTCCCAAAAGTACACGCCTTCGAAAGAAGTTATTAACTGAAATGGCAAGATCAAAGGCAAGTGGAACGAAAAAGAAGTAGTACTTATAATGGTTTTATAGGAATTAGATACATTAGTTGACTTTGTATGATAGTAATGATATTATGTTATTACGAAGTCAATTAATCAAATTAATTTATTAAAATCAAATGGCAAATACAGTTACGTTTAAACCAAAACAAGTTACAAAAAGAATGCTTTCGGGATTGTCTCCACGAGCCTATGAAGTTGTGGTCAATCGTTTCGGTATTACTGATGAAGCACAAAGAAAAACTCTTGAAGCTATCGGCCAAAAGTATGGCATTACTCGTGAACGTGTCAGACAGATTGAAAACTCCGCACTTGCTTTCATCCGCAAATCTGATTCTTTTAAAAATGAAAAAGATGTTTTTGAAGAATTAAAAAAGTTGGTTCATTCTCTTGGAGCTATTGTTTCTGAACACGATCTGCTCAATCATTTGTCAAAAGATAAATTAACTCAGAACCACATGCATTTATATTTGACTCTCGGTGATGATTTTACAGAACACAAAGAAGATGAACATTTCAAAGCACGTTGGAGTGTAGACAAAGATGTAGCAGAACAAATTCATAAATCACTTAAAAATCTTTTTGAGAATCTTTCAGATGATGAATTAATTTCTGAAGGTGAACTCATATCTCGTTTCCTTGATGAAGTTAAAGATTTAGCAGAACAGTACAAGAGTGAAGAAATTGCTCGTCGTTGGCTTTCAATGTCAAAGAAAATTAGCAAGAATCCACTTGGTGAATGGGGTAAGTCGACGTCTTCTTCTATTAAGACTCGTGGAGTAAAAGATTATGCTTTTCTTATGATGCGTAAGCATGGTTCGCCAATGCACTTCCGTGAAGTTGCTAAAGCAGTTGCAAATACTTTCGATAAGAAATGTCATGTTGCAACTTGTCACAATGAACTTATAAAAGATCCAAGATTTGTGCTTGTAGGACGCGGGATTTACGCTTTATCTGAATGGGGTTATAAAACAGGTGTAGTTCGTGATGTCATAAAAGAATTAATCAAGAAAAATGGTCCAATGACAAAAGAAGATATAATTGATCAGGTTATGAAAGAAAGATATCTAAAGAAAAATACAATTCTAGTTAATTTGCAGAACTCAAAATATTTTAAAAAGAATAAGGCAGGTCTATATGCTATAGCATAAATAATATAAATGAAAACCCTTTCAACGAAAGTTGAAGGGGTTTTCATTTATGAATGTAGATATGATATAATATACGCGTATGCAAAGAGGATTTATTGTGAATATTATTATAATTGTCATTGCTGTGATAATTATTGCGATACTAGTTGGATTTTGGAATTAATTCAAATTTTTTATGATACAAGATTTTCTTACTTCACATCATTTTAATTTAATACAAGTATTAATTGTTGCAATCGGCTACCTAATGCCTTTACCGCTCGCGTTTATTGCTTTCCATCTTTGGCATCATTACAGGCAGGAGCGTTTTATCATGGGAATAAAGTGGGTTTTACTTGAAATTCATGTTCCTCGTGAAGTTATAAAAACTCCAGCAGCGATGGAACTTATATTTTCTAATGCGCTTTATCATAAAAGTATGAAAGGGTTTTGGGAAGAATTCATGATAGGTGCCCCTTGGCTTTGGTTCTCACTTGAAATAGTTTCTATTGATGGGAAAGTTCATTTCTTTATCCGTACGCCGTCCCGAATTCGTGACTTGGTAGAGACACAAATCTATGCTCAATACCCGCAAGCCAAAGTTGTAGAAGTTGAAGATTACGTTTGGAATGTTCCGCAGTATAAGAAAGATGGAGGTTGGAATGTTTGGGGTTGTGAATTTAATAAATTGCAAGACAGCGTTAGACCAATAAAAACATACCGACAAGTAGAAGAGATGAAAAGTGGGACAAAAGAAGAGTACAAGGTTGACCCTATTACTCCTACGATTGAATATCTTGGTTCACTTCCAAAAGGGCAACAAGTTTGGATGCAAATAGTTGTGCGACAAAGTATCACAAAATATCATTCTCATGAACATGGCAAACACGTAGGCATCGAAGCTTATGGGCAAGAAGCGATGAAAGAGATGTTGAAGCCGTACACGAAACTCGGTAAAGGTGGTGGTGTTGGTGGTATGGACTCACAAGAAGTTCGTGCTCCAAGTTTTCTTGATCCGCTCGTTAAAATAATCGTGGCCAATTTACAGCAGATTCACTTTGACTGCGGGATAAGACTCGTTACTTTAGCTGATAAAAGATATTGTGATGATGATCAGTTCAATAGTTTGAGACGTTCATCTCGATTACTCTTTCGTCAGTTCGCACAACCATTTTCAAATGAATTAAATCGTATAAATGCTACACAATTCGATGCCCCTTGGTCTGATCCGACAGGGCTGGCTCTCACCAAACTTAAAAAGCGTATGCTTGATTTTTATCGATTAAGAACATTTTTTCATCCCCCTATTCAATATGCTTTTAAATATCCAGCTGTGCTCAATATGTTTTTCCCTTCCGGTAAACCAGATATTTTTGTTCTTTCAAATGAAGAGTTAGCGTCACTTTATCATTTCCCAGGTATGGTTTCTGAAACTCCAAGCTTCAAGAGAATCGAATCAAAGATTGCAAAACCACCTTCAAATTTGCCTCTATAATTTTGTATGGATTCAATCGATATAACTCCCGCAGTTGGGCAAAATAATAATAAACGTCGTAAATGGTTATTAAATATTCCGATTATTGTTGGCTTTTTGCTTATATTTGTCTATTATTTTTTATCGGCACCTTTCGGTAATAAAGATGTCATTATTCATATTTCGCCTGGTCAATCTATAACTTCAGTTACAGAGAAATTAATTAGCGAAAATGCTGTGCGAAATGAATTTGCTCTAAAAGTTTTTATTAAAATTTTGAAAAAAAGTAATGGTATTATCACAGGAGATTATCTGATCAAAAAAGGTTCACCTGTTTGGATTGTCGCTTGGCAAGTTAGTCGTGGGCACCACAATATCGAACCGATTAAAATAACAATTAGAGAAGGATTAACTAATGAAGAAATCGCGTTGTTGTTGGCCGACAAATTAGCTGGGTTTCGAAAAGATTTATTTTTGTCTGAAGTGAGCGGAAAGCAAGGATATTTGTTTCCCGATACATATTTTTTCTATCCGCTTGATACGGCTCCAGAATTTATAGAAAAGCTATCAAATAATTTTGACAGTAGAATAAAAAGTTTACAATCATCTATAAAACAAAGTGGTAAAAGTTTGAAAGAAATTATTACGATGGCTTCAATACTTGAAGGAGAAGCGGGGGGAGAAAAAGACATAGAAATGATTTCTGGTATTTTATGGAAAAGAATTTCTATCGGTATGCCACTTCAAGTCGATATCGATAAGTCTACATATACAGTGAAAGGTTTACCTTCAAATCCTCTCAATAATCCTGGACTAATGTCTATAAAAGCTGCCATTAATCCTATAAATTCTTCATATCTCTATTATCTTCACGATAAAAATGGTAATGTACATTTTGCCAAGACATTTGAAGAGCACAAGAAAAATATAGCAATTTATCTTAAATAATTATGATTTTAAAAACCGAAAAACAAAAAGAATATGAGTTGATAGATAGTGGTAATGGTGAAAAACTTGAAAGATATGATAAGTATATATTTAGGCGTCCTGATCCTGAAGCAATATGGGAGAAATCGAAAGAGCTCTCAATCTGGGAAAAAGCCGATTTGAAATTTGTTCGCAGTGGCACAAAAACAAAATGGATAGTTAAAGATGGTACATCTCGAAGTTGGGATATTAATTTTGGAGATTTAGTTTTTTCTATTCGTCCAACTTCGTTTAAACACACAGGACTTTTCCCAGAACAGTTGCCAAACTGGCAATGGATGGAGGAGATAATTACAAAAGCAAGCGGGGAAAGGCCTTGCCTTAAAGGAACCCAAGGCAAGGCCTTAAGGAGCGAGCCCGTAAAAGTTTTGAATTTGTTTGCCTATACAGGGGGTGCAACTTTGGCTTGCGCAAAAATTGGGGCAGAAGTTTGCCATGTTGATGGATCAAAAACTGCGGTTGAATGGGCACGTGAAAATGCCAAATTATCTGGATTAGAAAATGCGTCGATACGTTGGATTGTCGACGATGTGTTAGTTTTTCTAAAAAGAGAAATAAAAAGAGGAAGAAAATACGATGCCATTATAATGGATCCACCATCGTTTGGTCATGGGCCAAAAGATGAGCTTTGGAAAATAGAAGAGCATTTTCTTGAACTTATGAAGTTGTGCAAAGAAATACTTTCTGATGATCCTTTATTTATTCTTATTAATGGGTATACTGCCGGATATTCGGCTATTGCTTATGAAAATAATTTAAAATATTTTGTTAAAAAATATGGGGGGAAAATAGAATCAGGAGAATTAGTAATAACAGAATCAAACAGTGACAGATTACTCCCTTGTGGTATATTTGCAAGATGGGAAAAAAGTTAACTGTATTTGTTGGTGTGTCGGGAGGGGTAGATAGCTCTGTCTCGGCAGCACTATTGAAAGATCAAGGCTACAATGTCGTTGGTGTTTTTATTCGTACTTGGACACCCGATTTTATAGAGTGCACTTGGCGCGATGAACGTCGTGACGCGATGCGCGTCTGTGCTCATCTTGGTATCCCATTTTTAGAGTGTGATGCTGAAGAAGAATATAAAAAGGGGGTGGCGGATTACATGATTGAAGAATATAAAAAGGGGAACACGCCCAATCCTGATGTGATGTGTAATCGTGAAGTGAAATTCGGAGTTTTTTGGAATTTTGCAAAAGCTCATGGTGCTGATTTTATCGCAACAGGGCACTATGCAGTGAAAGATTTGCTTTGCGCTGATAGCTCCTCTCGAAGCTCGAGTGAAAGCCCAAATAGTTTTAGAGAAGCGACGGGTGGGGGCGTGCCGTTTTTAGGTACTCCTAAAAATGGGGTTAAGGAGCTTCGAGAAAAGCTATTTGAGCTGAAACGATCACCTGATAAATCTAAAGACCAAGTATATTTTTTGTGGACTTTGACGCAAGATGACTTGGCTCATGTGTCGTTCCCGATTGGTCATTTAAAGAAAATTGAAGTTCGTAAACTTGCCGAAAAATACAAAATTCCTGTTGCTACAAAAAAAGATAGTCAGGGTGTTTGTTTCCTCGGGCCACTTGATATGAAAGATTTCCTCAGACATTATATTGAACCTAAAAAAGGCGAGGTACTCCTCGTCCCGAGCGAAGTCGAGGGAAAGAAAGATGAAGTTGTCGGAACTCATAACGGGGCAATGTTTTTTACTTTAGGAGAGCGTCACGGTTTTGCATTAAATAATAATGTAAAAAGAGATGTTCCCTTGTATGTGGTAGCAAAAGACATAGAGAAAAATACAATAACCGTGGCTTCTACAGCCACCAGCCGGACTGGTGGCCCAATTGCTAGGCAAGGCCTAGCAATAATTAATACTAATTGGATTTCAAATACACCCTTATTCGATAAAACTTATCAAGCTCAAATTAGATATCATGGAGAATTATTAAATTGTGAAGTAAAAGTAAAGATTATTGGGAAAGCTGAAATTATTTTTGAAAAAAATATTCTTGTAGATAAAGGTCAATCGATTGTTATCTATGATGATGACGTCTGTCTTGGAGGTGGTGTTGTCGCGTAGCAAGTTATACTTTACTGGTTGAAACCCATGGGATTGGACAAGTAAAATGCTTGGTGTTATTTTTTTTATTAAAATATGTTAAAATATAACTATGGAAAATTTTATTGATATAACAACATTAGATATTGTGGTTCGTCTGTTTATTGCATTAATATTGGGTATGATTATCGGGACAGAACGTGTTTGGGCACACAAGACAGCTGGTATGCGTACATACGCGCTTGTCTCTATGGGGTCAGCATTGTTTGTCATTATTTCAAATGAGATGGTTAAATATTATACAGGTTTTTCGGGTCTAAACCCCTTAATGATAACGGCTCAAATTGTTGTCGGTGTTGGGTTCATCGGTTCAGGCCTAATTTTTTCTAAAGAATCAAAAATGATGGGGCTTACTACCGCTACTGGTTTGTGGGTATCTGCTGGTATTGGTATGGCAGCTGGTTTTAAACTTTTTAATATTGCAATAATTGCAACTGCTCTAACATTATTTATATTTATAGTCTTGTGGTTTGTAGAAGAGCAATTGAAAAAATCAAAATTTTTTCAAGAAAACATAAATCAAGATCAAAATTAGATTTTTATGAACGTGACCCCAGATAGCTGCCTTGCCGCTATCTGGGGTCTTTTCTAAAAGGGCGTTTTGTTGTATGATGAAAAAACACAGTCCCGTCTGAAGCCGTGGTCATGGTTTGTTACGGGAAAATAAAAATGGTTAATTATTCATAACTAAATAGCAATCAATGTTCATAACTATTGACCACGATTGCTTCGAATGGGATGCACTCAAGTGAAATTCGTAACAGATTTTTAAAGTTTTTTGAAAAAAGGGGACACGCCTTTGTTCCTTCTGCATCTTTAGTAACTACGACAGAAGCTGGAGCTATGGATGCTACACTTTTCAATACAGCTGGTATGCAACCATTTGTGCCATATCTTCTCGGCGAACCACATCCAATGGGAATGCGTTTAGTAAATGTTCAAAAATGCTTGAGAACAATCGACTTGGGTGAAGTTGGTGATAATACACACAATACATTTTTTGAAATGATGGGCAATTGGTCGCTTGGTGACTATTTTAAAAAAGACGCGATAACTTGGAGTTATGAATTTCTTACTTCAAAAGAAGAAGGTTTAGGCCTCGATGTCTCACGTTTGTATGTGACTGTCTTTGACGGCAATGAAAAAGTTGAACGCGATAATGAATCGGTTGGAATCTGGAAATCTCTAGGTATACCAGAACATCGTATTTATTATAAAAGTTCAAAATCAAATTGGTGGAGTGCCGGGCTCAACTCTCCTGCAGGCCCAAGTACTGAAATGTTTTATGATATCACAGGGAATCTTGGAGATCTGACACCCGAAGAATTTGAGAAATATGAAGATACTCAAAAAATAGTAGAAATTTGGAATGATGTGTTTATGTCATACAAACTCGTGAACGGCGAAATTGTGGGAGAACTTCCACAAAAGAATATCGATACAGGGGCAGGTCTTGAGCGTATCACTACAATGGTACAAGGCAAGAGAAGTGTCTATGAGACAGATTTATTTTTGCCTATTATAAGAAAGATAGAAGAGCTCTCTGGTCTTTCATATGGAGATAAGTCTGACGATGAATATATAAAAGATGGGGATAATTGCTGGGTGGATACTAGGAAAAATATAAGAATTGTTGCCGATCATGTTCGCACAGCGGTATTTATAATTGCCGACGGAGTAACACCATCAAATACTGGGCGGGGATACATTCTTCGTCGAATAATAAGACGGGCTGTTAGATATTCAGATCTTATAAAGCTTACGCATGGGTCGTTACTTTCACTCGCGGAAATAATTATTGAAGAGTATAAAAATATTTATCCAGAGCTTTCAAAGAATATGGATATTATTAAGAAGGAAATTGAAGGTGAAGAAAATAAATTCCGCCACAATCTTGAGAAGGGTTTGAAAGAATTTGAAAAGGGAGTTGAACCTTTTGTGTTGTTTACTAGTTACGGTTTTCCTATTGAACTTACAGAAGAATTGGCTAGAGAGAAAGGAATAAAAATAAATCGTGAAGATTTTGATAAAAAATTGAAAGAACACCAAAGCTTATCTAAAACATCCTCGGCTGGAATGTTTAAGGGTGGACTCGCAAATCACAATGAAGAGACAATCCGACTTCACACTGTCCATCATTTACTTCTCGCAGGGTTACAAGCTATTGTGAGTCCAGATATTAAACAACGTGGTAGTAATATAACCGAAGAACGTTTACGTATGGATTTTATATGTGATCACAAACTTACTGATGAAGAAAAGAAAAACGTTGAAGATTGGGTGAATGATAAAATTAAACAAAATCTAAATGTTGTTCGTCGTGAGATGTTGCTCTCTGAAGCAGAGAAAATCGGCGCACAAATGGAATTCGGAACGAAATATCCCGAAGTTGTATCTGTTTATTCCATAGAGGATGAAGATGGTAATGCTATTTCAAAAGAATTTTGTGGTGGTCCACATGTGAACAACACAGCAGAGTTATGTTGTTCATCCCGAGAAGAATCGAGGGATCAAAGGTGTTTCAAAATCCAAAAAGAAGAAGCCGTCGCCCAAGGCACTAGACGCATAAAAGCCATTCTTGAATAATTTTCCACATTTTTAAAAGCTTTTTTCTTGATCCTGTAGTATAATATAGACACTATGGGATTTTTGTTTAGATTAAATAAAAAAGAAAAATTAATTGCGATTTTTGATATTGGCTCTGGAAGTGTCGGCGGTGCGATTGTTCTTATTCCTTCAGATGGTAAGGGCATACCTGTCATACTAGGATCAGTAAGAACTGATATAAAATTTCATGAAAATTTTGATTTCAATTTATTCATGAAAGATATGGTTTCGGCTCTACATTCGACTGCTAGTTCGCTTTATAACAATAAGTTCGGTGTACCAACCGAGATTTTTTGTATACTTGCTTCCCCTTGGTATTTATCTGAAACAAGAACAATCAAAATGACTAGAGAGAAGCCATTTATCTTTACAAAACGTATAGCATCCGAATTAATTCAAAAGGAAGTATCTGGGTTAAATGAATCATATAAAAATAAATATTCAAACCTAGATAGTATTCCCGAGGTGATCGAGCAACATACCATGAATGTATTTTTGAATGGTTATGAGGTAGAAGATCCACTCGGAAAGAAATGTGAGTCTATTGAAATGAATATGGTTATTTCGATGGTTCCTAAAGTATGTCTAGACAAAATAAAAGAGACATTATCGCAAACATTTCACCATATCAACGTTAATTTTTCTTCGTTTACTGTTGCGACTTATTTGGCTGTAAGAGGTAAATATGTCGCACCAGAATCATATTTATTACTCGATATAAGTGGAGAAATAACTGACGTAGGTATTGTGACGAAGGGGGTTCTAAAATCAGTGTTATCATTCCCATTTGGGAAGAAAACATTTTTCAAATACATGTGTACAAAACTAGAAATTGAATTACGAGACGCCGAAGAACTTTTTAAGCTTTATAGTAGCGGTAATCTTTCGGAAAAATACAAGAAGAAAGTAATTCCGCTTTTCGCTTCAATCGAAAATTCATGGGGTGAAGCATTTAGATCTTGTATAAGTACACTGCCACGTACTCTTATTCTTCCAGGGACTATATTTTTAACCGCAGATAATGATATCAAAAGTTGGTTTGCTGATGTCTTGCGTAGTGAAGAACACATCCAATCAATGGTCTCTGACAAAAAATGCATGGTTGTAACTTTAGATGGACCTGAATTTATAAATATGTGCGATATCAAAAATGGAGCATGTGATCCGTTTTTGATGATCGAAGCAATTTCTATAATGAGAAAACTGTTCAAATAATTATGGCAAAAATAATCTTAGAAGACATGAAGCCCAATAGAGGAAGAAAAATTCCCCAAAAAGAAACTGGGGTTGTTCCTTCTAAAAATTTAATTTCGGCTCTAGATAATTACAAAGATGAGAAAACTCCTATCAAAAATACAGTAAGTAAAGTAGATATAGATATCATCAAAACAAAAAAAGAAGAAACGCCAGTTTATTTAAATTCGCAAGAGCAATCATCTGATATCGACGAATCAAAAACTGATAGATATTTTAAAAGTAAATCTTCATATAATCCAAGAATAGAAAGAACTCCTCAGGTCAAGAAAAAGCACGGTCTAATCAATAAATATATTTTTATTATTTTTATACTGGTTATTATCATTGGGGCAGTGTATTGGGGTGGAGATAAATTTCAAAAAGCCGATATTTTTCTAACCGCCAAACATCAAGATATCACTTATGTAAGTAAACAATTTTTAGCATCAAAAGACACCACTATTAGCGGGGTAGATTTTGAAATTATGATTATTAATGACAAGAAATTAAAAAATATTGTTTTAACTGAGCCCAAAGATGTATCGATAAAAGCAGTTGGTAGTGTAACCCTATATAATGTATTTGGGGCAACTCCCCAGAAATTACTAGCTGGAACTTTTCTTTCAGATGAAAATGGTAAGGCGTATAAAACAAATAGTATAGTGACGATTCCCGGATACAAATTGGATAGTAACAAAAAAATTATACCAAGTCAGATCGATGTAGATATTACAGCCTTTTTGCCAGGAGACACATACAATGGGTCACCGACAGACTTTTCTATAACTTCATTTAAAAATACTCCCAAATCAAGTAAAATATATGGTAAGTTAAAAACTCCTCTTACTGGTGGAGCATCAGGTTCGGTCTATACGCTTAATGATGAAGACATAAGTCATATAGATAGTATCGCTCAATCATCTTTCAAAAATGATTTGTTGAACAAAGCTAAAGCACAAGTCCCACCAGGGTATATATTGTATCCCAATGCTATGACGTTTACATATAAGATAGACAGCAATGTTTCTTCCAAAACTCCTGAAGCCGAAGTAGGGATAGAAGGAGATGTTTCGGTTCTTTTGCTTAGTGAGAAAAGTCTAAAAGATAATATAACAAAGATTTCTCTTCCATCAATAAAAGGTGATGAGTTAAAAGAAATAAATATTTTAAATTTAGAAAATCTTTCATTCAACTTTACAGATAAGGAGCAGCTAATAACAAAAGATATGACATCGGTAACATTTTATTTGACAGGGAAGCTTGATGCTGCATGGTCACCAAACATTGATATATTAAAAACGAAATTGGTTGGGACAGAAAAAAGTAGCGTTTTGCCAATTTTCCGCCAAGATCCGGGTATTTCTTCTGCTCTTATTAAAATTTTCCCTCCTTGGCAGAGACATACCCCAGAAGATATAAACAAAATAAACATTATAGTTGACTAAAAATATATTTTTTGTTATATTAGTAACAGCACTAATGAATCAAACTGACGATAAAAACATTGTTTCCGGAATTATCACTGAGGCTCTTCCTAATACACTTTTTCGTGTAGATATAGGCGATGGAAAGATAATCATCGCTTATCTTTCTGGCAAGATGCGCATGCATAGAATCAAGGTATTAGTCGGAGATAAAGTTGAAGTGCTTCTCGATCCTTATGGTGGCAAGGGCAGGATCGTTAAAAGAAGTTAACCTGTTCAGTTAACCTTTAGAGGTGACACTTTTAATTGATAATTCTGCCACTTCTCAATCGGAATCATACCATTAAGATACTTTCCCAGATGTATTCTTTCGTAATTGTACCACATTAAATATTCATTCAAACTCTTCCAT
>JANYAX010000020.1 GCA_025361085.1 Candidatus Nomurabacteria bacterium
AAGAATCATTAGAAAAAATATCGAGGTCGAAAACTCATTTTGAGGAAGCGGAAAAAGTACACGAAATGAGGACAAAATTATTTAAGGAGATTAGTAAAATATGATATGATTTGGGTGTAAATTAGGGATTGGAAAATACTCGATGTACAATTCTACAATATTATATTCTCCATTCTTTTTACTCTTGCCTTTCTATTATCAATATCCAAGTACACAACGAGCAGATCAAATTGCCAGTCTATATATCCTAGTCTTTTACTTATAAGATACGTCTCGACTACCCTTCTTAAACGTTTCATCTTCATTGGATGCATATTATCTTCTGGCCTATTTGTTTTATCAGAGACAAAATCTAAATTAGCTACACTTTTTGACTTAACCTCAACAAAATATCTTTTTTCCCCTTTTTGTGCAATGATATCAATCTCACCCCATTTTTTTGTATAATTCCTTTCCAATATAGAAAAACCATGTTTTTCAAGATAATTACATGCCACACTTTCCCCCAATTCACCTATTTTTTGAGAATTCGAAGTAAAATTTTTCATATTATTACTTTTAGTTACATGTGTAACTTATAAAATTGTTTCACGTGAAACAATTTTCATATAATGGACACAAAATTCACGACCAATAGTAATCAAAGCAAAATTATCCTTATTTATCAGTATATTTTAGAGGTAGAAGAAATTTGTCTCTCAAATAACCAGATTTAAAATATGTCTTTTATAAACAATACACACATAGTTATCCCCATAATTCTTAATTTTTAAAGCTTTTATATGTGGATAAAGGACGAATAAAGGGCAGGGTGGTCTGAATTGTTTTATCAAAATTATTATTTGTGCGGAGTAGGAGAATCGGACTCCTGTCTCGTCTTTGGCAAAGACGTGTTCTAGCCACTGAACCAACCCCGCATTTTTAAAATTCTTCAATAGCTGATAATTCCATCCATTTAAGAATCTTTCTTTTTATCACAACAGTACACGATATTATACTAATTCCGACTCCATATTGCAACTTTTTTGTTTTTTCTTTTCCTTTAATAATTTGTGTTTTATGAAAGTTGGATTCTGATATATTAAGCTCTGTAGACCATTTTTTAAGACAAGCTTCTGGACTAAGATCTGGATATAGAATCAGCCCTATTTTTATATTTTCCCTTTTAATATCAAGGTATTTTTCAGCAAATTTAATAAATATTTTATGTAAATAAAATTCAGAGTTACTAATTCTGCTACAATTCTTATGTCTCTTATCTCCCTCGCCAGCATAAATCATTAATCCCGCCATAAACAAAGGGTCTTTCTTAAAAATTTGAAATTCTTTCTCGGCCTCAACGGCAACAGCATTATATTTATCATCAAGCATTTTTCTTCTTCCTTCTTGTAATAATTTTAAACGTTCTGTGCTTATTGTAATATTATTATTCGTGTTTGATTTACTAATATGTTTTGACCATTCTTCATTTCTAAACCAATCACACAAAGTACTTCTCGAAATGCCAAGCTCTCTTTGAATATCTCTATATGATTTACCTGCTTTTCTTAATTGAAATGCTACCGCTTTATCTTTCCTCATTTCTCTAGTATATCACAGTGGTTCGGTTTTGATAAGTTTTAAAAAAGTGTATAATAGAATGTGTTAATAATTAATTTGCAATGCGCCCGTAGTTCAACGGATAGAACATCAGTCTTCGGAACTGATGATGTGGGTTCAATTCCTGCCGGGCGCACAAATTTGAAAATTAAATACTTTTAATTTTCAAATTTGTGCGAGCCAGAGACCGACGGGTCGAGGCGGGGTCGCGAGATTTTTCAGCAGAAAAATACTTGTGACCACAACAAATAACCTATTTCAACCATGTTTCCCATGAAACAAACATCAAAAAACCTAATAAATATCTCAAATATTCCAGAGTATGTTACACGTGTAACTGAAACGCTCGAAAAGGCAGGTTTTGAGGCTTTTCTAGTTGGTGGGTGTGTAAGAGATCTTATCTTAGATAGAGAACCAAAAGATTGGGATATTACAACAAACGCTAAACCTGAAGAGATCATATCATTGTTTGAGAAAACTATATATGAAAATACATTCGGAACTGTGGGGGTATGCATACCTGTAGAGGAAGAGACCCTTCCGGCTTCCAGCCACCTTCCCTTAGCAGGGAAGGAAAATGCGGTTACACATGAAACAGAGGGGGATGTTACACCCTCCGACGTATTACCTTTGGCGGGCAAGCATGATACAAAATATCATATTATTGAGGTTACACCATACAGAACTGAAGCAAAATATAGCGATTTCCGCCATCCTGACGAGGTTAAATTCAGCGACAACATAGAAGATGATCTAAAAAGACGTGATTTCACAATAAACGCCATGGCTTACGTGCCCATCTCTGATAAGGGTGGTGTTTCTAAAGGACAACTTATTGACCTTTATAAAGGACAAGAAGACATAAAGGACAAAGTAATACGAGCTGTGGGTAGCCCCGACGATAGATTCAAAGAGGATGCCCTTCGAATGCTCCGAGCTATCAGGTTTTCTGTTCAGCTCGATTTTGCTGTTTCATATGAAACTATGCAAGCCATATCTGACAATACTGAGCTTATAAAGAATATATCTCTTGAAAGAATCCGCGACGAATTTAATAAAATCATAATGTCAAATAACCCCGTTGCTGGCATAGGTCTGCTACAAAAGCTTGGTATACTCAAATATATTATTCCCGAGCTTGAAGAGGGTATTGGGTGTGATCAAAAAGGGTCACACATATATGATGTTTGGGAACATTTACTTCATGCTCTTGATCACGCTGTCCAAAAAGGGTGGTCTTTAGAAATACGCCTATCAGCATTGTTTCATGATATTGGGAAACCCCAGACAAGAAGAATTTCCGGGCTTCCGAAGCTAGAATCCGATTTGTCAGGTCCTCGGACGAGGGGGACGGGAGCGGTGCCAGACCATGCCAAATCGAACTCTAGCTTCTCAAGTAAAAAAGAATACACTTTCTACGGTCATGAGGTGATCGGGGAAAGAATTACAAAGAAAATTATGGAGAGGCTAAAATATCCGAAAAAAACTTCTGAATTAGTGGAAAAACTGGTTCGCAGACATATGTTCTTCTCGGATACTGAAATGATTACACTTTCAGCTGTTCGTAGAGTAGTTTCAAATGTTGGGAAAGAGCACATTTGGGACCTAATGAACGTTCGCGAATGCGACAGAGTAGGGATGAAAAAGAAAGAAGCTCCATACCGCCTCCGTAAATATCATGCAATGATAGAAGAAGTTCTTCACGACCCAATATCTGTCGGTCAACTTGCTGTTGATGGTGAATACCTAATAAAAGAGTTACACATGAAACCAGGGCCAAGAATGGGGTGGATTTTGAATGCCTTGCTCGAAGAAGTTTTGGATGATCCAAGTAAAAATAATGCCGAGCACCTATCTGAACTCGTAAAATCCCTCGACATGCTCGGTGACGAAGAACTAAAAACCCTCGGCGAACGTGGAAAGGCCAAAAAAGATGAGCTGGAACAAACAGAAATAGAAAAATTACATAAGAAACATGGGGTATAAAAAAATATTAAAATTCTATCTCGATAGGGCAGTGGTCAGAACCGGGGTAGTCAGTGAGAGTTTTGAAAAATTTTATTTTTGAAACAAAAGATTGATTGGCAAAGAAATAATCTATGCGCCAGCCGACGTTGCGATCGCGAGCGCGAGTTTTCATATCCCAGTATGTGTAGACTTCTTTTTTGTTTGGATAAAAGTTACGGAAAATATCTACCCAGCCATTATTTACAAGTTCATCCATCCAAGCACGCTCTACTGGCAAGAAGCCGGTATTGTCTTCATTCTCTTTTGGGCGGGCGAGGTCTATATCTTCGTGTGCAGTGTTCACATCACCACAAAAAATAATATTGCGACCTCCTTGCCCTGAGCTCACCGAACGGGTCTTCAATTTATTTATAAATTCTAAAAATGCATCATAAAAATCTAACTTGTATTGTAGCCGTTCTGGTCCACCTCCGCCGTTAGGGAAGTAGCAATTAATTAAAATGAAATCTTTATAATAAGCAACGAGAGTTCGTCCCTCATCATCAAACTTTGGAATTCCGAAACCATATTCAATTTTTTCTGGTTCGGTTTTCGAATAAATCGCGACGCCACTGTAACCTTTTCGTCCTTTTGAATACGAAAAATATGAATAGTAGCCCTTTAAGTTACGCGATTTTTCATCGAGCTGATCTGGCTCACATTTTGTTTCTTGAAAGCAGACGATATCTGGATTATTAAAAGCAAACAAAGGAATAAAATTCTCTTGTTTTATCGTCGCCCGTAAACCATTTGTATTCCAGCTGATAATTTTCATATATATAATATCACAAGAGTAATCCGTCCATGAAATAGCTCTTCCCAAAGGGTACGAAAATTTTTTGCTAAAAATTTTCTCAGTTTTCGCTTCGACAAGCTCAAAAGCCCCTTTGATAAGACTATTTCATTCCCGTCCTATGTTATTTCTTTTGGAAAAGAGTTTCGAGTAATGCCACCTCATCTGGTTTACCGACAAATTCGATATTTTGCTCGACAATATTCAGCTCGTGGTTAAAAATATTTTTCATCTCGTCTTTTTTGAAGAAATGATAATGCATATCATATTTCTGAAATTCACCGTTAAGAGAACCTTTGGGGTAAAATTCAAAAAAGTTTTGAGTCTCACGAGAGAGGGAGGTGTTAAGATAGAACCCACCTGGTTTTAAAACGCGACTTACTTCAGAAGCATACTGATTCCAATCTTCTTCGTATAAGTTTTCCATCAAACCAAAATCACAAACTCCATCGAAACTATTGTCAGTGAATGGAATATCGAGAGCATCTCCTTCAACGAATTTAAGTTTACCTTCGAACCCCCAGTGCTTAACATCTTCATTTGTTTTTTTGACAATATTTTTTTCGAAATCGATACCAATTACTCGATAACCAGCTTCAACCAGTTGCTTAGCAAACAAACCACGTCCTGAACCGACGTCTAAAATAAAAGAATCTTTGGGAAGTTGCTCCATCAATAATTTGCCACGATCTTTCATCGGCAAATGAGTCCAAATATCTGAACCTGTTCTGTAAGCTGTCTCAAAATATTCTTGGTGCTTGCTGTAATCCATATGTTTAATTATAACATAGTAATATTAATATTGTTGGTAATTTTACTCATTTATGCTTAAATGTGTAAAATAATTGGTTCTAATATAAATAACCTATGAGAACAGAAACATACCAAAAGCTTGTTAACAAAATAATGAGCATAGATAATCCAGATGAAATTATCCAAATTGCAAAAGAGCATAATCGCTGGATCTTAACACAATTTGTAGTTTCTTTAGAAAAAGTGCCCCTCGAAAAAGCTATAGAGCTGATTAAGTATTGCGAGAAAAACCAAAGAAATTTTTATTTCGACGCTTATCTCATAGCTTTACTTGAGCGAGAAGATTCGACAAAAGAGAATATCGAATTATTACTACCCGAACTAGTAGCTAAAAACAAAGCTGATTTTAAAAAATTAGTAGAACCAGCTAATTACTCAAAAACCTTCAAAAAGTTCTGCGAAGTAATAAAGGTTGGAAAAACAAGACTGGGCTCTGGGTTAACCATCTATGCGCTAGGAGTAACAAAATAAAAAACCGCAAGACACATTAGTTAGTCTTGCGGTTTTTGCATTTATAATTATTTACTATGAAATTTTTTATGTACATCACGGAGTTGTTTATCAGTAATATGTGTATATATTTGTGTTGTAGCGATGTTAGCATGGCCTAGCATCATTTGGACAGAACGAATGTCAGCTCCATTTGAAAGTAAATCGGTGGCGAAAGAGTGACGAATCACGTGGGGTGTAACTTTTTTTGAAATCCCAGCGGCGATTGCATAATATTTCACAATGCGTTCAATCGAGCGAGGGGTCAAACGGCCTGCCTGCGCAGACAGGTTACTTTTTGACCCATTTCTTGAAAATTGTACAAACATTGGCTCGTCCATGTCTTTTCTATTCTTCAAATACTCGCGAATGGCATCTTTGGCAGAATCTGAAAGAAAAACAACTCTAACTTTTTCTCCTTTTCCGCGAATAGAGAATTCATCTTTCGATAAATCAAGGTCGCGATTAAGCGAACATAATTCTGAGAGACGAAGCCCTGTTGAGAAAAATAATTCTAGGATCGCTTTGTCTCGTAAAAATTTTTGCTTGTTTTCTTTTTTATTTATTTCTTTTACCTTATTAGGGGCATCTAGAAGTCTATTGAGTTCATCGACTGAGATAAGATCAAGTGATCGCTCTTTTATTTTAGCAAGGTCTATGCGATCCGGGGAGAGGGAAGTGATTCCTCTTTTCATCAAATATTTCAAGAAGGAACGGATGGCAATCAAGTGGTAGTTCTGAGTATTTTTTTTGAGTGTTGCAGATTGTTGCCCACGAATTTTTACTCCCGGCTGACGATTAAGGAAAAGTCGAAACTCACGAATTTTATCATCAGATATTTCTTTTGGATTTGATATTTTCGCAAATTCTAAAAAACGCGAAAGGTAATGGTTATAATTATTCACCGTCTTTAAACTATTTCCTTTCTCTATCTCTACATGCTCAAGAAATTCTCTTTTTAATTGTTCAATCTGATTTGCCATAATGTCGCACAATAATTATAGCATGACATCTTGTTTAATGCCCGCCCGCTTCAGGAAAATCGCAAAATAATTTAGACTGCTTCTATTGGTTCCAGATCAATGTGGTCTTGGTTTTTTATTTTTTTGTAGACTTTAAAGACAAACGCAAGGACGACTAGCAAGAATAACCCAGCAAAAATAAATGGAAGGGATGGAGAAATCTCATAGACCACACCTCCGATAATTGGACCGATGATCATAGAGAGCGACATTATAGAAGCAAGTATTCCCATCATTTCGCCTTGGGCTGTGCTATCAGCAAAACCTATTGTTTGGCTGGTCATAACTACGCGTAGAATTGATTGACCAAAAGCAGTGATTATAAGACCGAGGATAAAAGCAAATTTGATCGGCAAGGCCATGATAAAATAACCAATAGCAAAAGGAACAAGTGTCCAAACCATTAAAAAAGATTCCTTAAAATATCGGAGCCAGACTTTATGTAAGAAAAATGCTTGATTGACTGAAATGATAACGCCGACAAGCGCCATGAGGAATCCTGAAGCTATAACTGTCCAAGAAAATACTTTTGCAATATAGAGAGCAAAGATAGATTGATTGAGCGAAGCGGCAATTCCAAAAAACAACCAACCAATATAAAGAGGGAGTACCTTTTTATTTTGAAATGCTTTTATTATCGGAGCAAAAGGATTTAAAGAAATTTTCCCAGTATTTCGATTGTGATTTGTTTCTGGAAGAAAAAAGTAAGCAAAAATCGTGTTCAGCGTAGCCATCACTCCCACAACGATAAATGGCAACTTCATACTAATACCAGAAAGAACTCCACCGACAAGTGGGCCAATTATAAAGCCGATACCAAAGACGGCACCGATCAGACCAAGATTCTTTGAGCGTTCTTTAGGGGTTTTCGAAATATCGATCAGATAATTTTGCGCAGTCGAAATATTTCCAGCAGCCAGACCATCGATAATTCTCCCGATAAAAAGTCCTAAAATGGAAGTTGAGAAAGCAAATACTAGCCACCCAATAGCACTCGAAAGTAAACTCACGAGCAAAACTGGCCTTCGCCCTTTTCGATCTGAAATCATTCCGAGAATAGGAGCACTGAAAAAAGAACATAAAGCAAATACTGCAAAGAGTGAGGTGATAACAATTCCAGAAACATTGAATGATTCAACATAGTAGGGAAGCACGGGAATAATGACACCTATCCCGAGCACATCCAAAAATACCGTAGAAATTATTATGGCCTTAGGTGAAATATTGAATTTACTTTGAATTTTTCCGCGCATTAGTATAATCTAGCATATTTATTATTAAATCTAAATGAACATGTTGAACTTACTCCCACATTTACTCGACCCCTGTTCAGTTAACCTTTAGAGGTGACACTTTTAATTGATAATTCTGCCACTTCTCAATCGGAATCATACCATTAAGATACTTTCCCAGATGTATTCTTTCGTAATTGTACCACATTAAATATTCATTCAAACTCTTCCAT
>JANYAX010000023.1 GCA_025361085.1 Candidatus Nomurabacteria bacterium
ATGGAAGAGTTTGAATGAATATTTAATGTGGTACAATTACGAAAGAATACATCTGGGAAAGTATCTTAATGGTATGATTCCGATTGAGAAGTGGCAGAATTATCAATTAAAAGTGTCACCTCTAAAGGTTAACTGAACAAACACCCCCGACCGAAGTCGAGGGCGTTTTGTTATGCAATTGCTTTAATAGAATAAATTATATTAAAGTTGGAACTTTCTCACTAATAAGAGTATATCAGATAGTAGTGGTATTGTCAAGTTTTATGATACCTGGTATAATCCAAAAAGGTTTGTATCGGATAGATGCGCCAATTTTGTTTACCGCAGGTATTACAAAATTGAGCGCCCCGAGGCATTCGAGGGGCAGCCCTTCGACAAGCTCAGGGCACTCGATTTTTGCGACACCTTCGGTGGGCAAAATCGGTGAGGAAAGTCCGGGCACACGCCAATTTTGTTCACTGAAAGTGATTACAAAATTGAGCGTCCCGAGGCATCGAGGGGCTATCCTTCGATAAACTCAGGATTCTCAATTTTGCGACACCTCCGGTGGACAAAGTTGGCAGAAGTGTAGTGGGTAATACCCATCGCGAGCAATCGTAGAGGTGCGAGCAGAGACGCTAGTAATCTGAAAAGATCTAGCTCCAGCAATGGATGAGTCTTCATATAAATTCGCAAGAATGAAATTGAAGAGTGAAACGGCTAAATCCTTACATGTGTGCAAGATCGTACTCTCTGACTTAGGTCAGAGTCTGAATCGCTTGACCCCGAGAGTAATCGAGGGGCTAGATAAATATCTATCGCCAATTTTGTTTACCGCAGGTATTACAAAATTAAGCGTCCCGAGGCATCGAGGGGTTATCCTTCGACAAGCTCAGGACCCTCAATTTTGCGACACCTTCGGTGGGCAAAATTGGGACAGAACCCGGCTTATAGATACAAACCAAATAAATGAAAAACACCTTGTCCAAAGCATGGTGTTTTTCATTTGTATTTTATACTTAAAAATACGAAATAAAACATCATTTATCCCGAACGAAAATTTAAAATAATTTTTTTGGTATAATATTTTTTAATTTTAATAAATTATTTTTTTACTTAATTTAAATTAATCAGAATTTTCTTACGGGATTCTTAATTTTCTAATTTGCGAAGCAAAAAGAAAATTGGAAAGTTATCCACACTTTTTTATAAAAAAGTATTGCAGTTATTTGTTTTATGTTAGATAATATATGTGTGAGTGTGATTAATTTTTTTTACAAATATTTTTTTAAAAATAATTTGTAAGGTCGTGAAGTCACACATCTTTTAAAAATAATCTTTTAAAAAATTTATGGCAGCAAAAAAGAAAGTTAAAAAAGCAGTAAAAAAAGTAGCTAAGAAAAAGGCCACAAAGAAGAAGAAGTAATTTCTCTTTTAAGAAAATCCCCTCTCTATCGGGGATTTTCTTTTTATGTTACAATGAGGGATATATGGGAATATTTAAGAATATAATAGGAAACGAGAGCCATCGAGTTATAAACAAATGGAGTACCCTCGTAAATAAGATTAATGATTTAGAACCACAAATTGAGAAATTTGCGGACGCTGATTTCGTAGTTAGAACTGAAGAATTTAAAAATAAATTAAAAGAAGGCACAAATATCGATGACTTACTTCCAGAAGCATTTGCATTAGTTCGTGAAGCATCACACCGTACACACAATGAACGTCCTTACGATGTTCAGCTTGTTGGAGGTATTGCGCTTCACAAAGGAAATATTTCTGAGATGAGAACAGGTGAAGGGAAAACTTTGTCAGCGACACTTCCTGCTTATCTCAACTCTCTTCCTGGTCTTGGAGTTCACATTGTGACGGTCAATGATTATCTCTCACGTCGTGATGCTGTTTGGATGGGTCCATTATTTGCATTACTTGGTGTGACAGTAGGAGTTATTAATTCACAAAATACATCTTATATTTTTGATCCTTCTCACCAAGACAGAGAAAGCGTTGAAGGGAATGATATGGGATCATTTAAGGTTCAATACGAATTTTTGCGACCATGTACACGAACTGAAGCTTATGCCTGCGATATTACTTATGGGACAAACAATGAATTTGGGTTCGATTATTTGCGTGATAATCTAGCCAACAATATCAATGATCTAGTTCAAAGGGGACATTATTACGCTATTGTGGACGAAGTGGACTCTATTTTGATAGATGAATCGCGTACACCTTTGATCATTTCATCTCAAGCAGAAGACAGTGAAGACCTCTATTATACTTTTGCCGATATTGCCAAGAAATTAAAACTCGAAGAAGATTACACCGTCGATGAAAAACTTCGTGCCATTTCGCTTTCTGACCACGGGATTACTTTGTCAGAAGAGTTACTTGGTATCTCAAATATTTATACTGAAAAGGGAATCAAATACGTCCATCACCTCGAGACTGCAGTGAAGGCTCGTGCTCTTTATGAGAACAATAAAGACTATGTTGTAAAAGATGGTGAAGTTATAATTGTGGATTCATTTACCGGGCGTTTGCAACCGGGGCGTCGTTGGAGTGAAGGTTTGCACCAAGCCATAGAAGCGAAAGAAGGAGTGAAGATCGAGAAAGAAACTCGCGCCGTTGCCTCTATTACATTTCAAAACTATTTCAGATTTTATACAAAATTGTCTGGTATGACTGGAACGGCTGAAACTTCGAAGGAAGAGTTTTTGAAAGTTTATGGTATTGATGTAATAGTTATCCCTACTCATAGACCTATAAATCGAAAAGATTACAATGATACTATCTATCAGACAGAAAAGAGCAAATTACTCGCTGTTGCTTCAAAAGTAAAAGAACTTCACACAAAAGGTCAGCCAGTATTGATAGGTACAGTTTCGATTGAGAAAAACGAACTTCTTTCTGCATATCTCACACAAGCCGGGATCCCTCACACAGTATTGAACGCCAAGAATCACGAAAGAGAAGGGGAGATTATCGCTAATGCTGGGCGGCTTGGAGCAGTTACTGTCGCAACCAACATGGCGGGTCGTGGAGTTGATATCAAGTTGGGAGGTGTTCCTTATGATAAAGACAAATACGAAGAAGTAAAAAATCTCGGAGGTTTGTTTGTCGTCGGTACAGAACGTCATGAAGCTCGTCGCATAGACAACCAGCTTCGAGGTCGTTCTGGTCGTCAAGGTGACCCGGGGTTCACTCAATTCTATGTATCACTTGAAGATGACTTGATGCGTATTTTCGGGTCAGATAAGATTAAATCAATGATGGGGAAGCTTGGGGTTCCAGAAGATCAGCCAATTGAAAATCGCTTTATTTCCAATACTCTCGAGAATGCTCAGGCAAAAATAGAAGGTTTCCACTTTGATTCTCGTAAACATACTCTTGAGTATGATAATGTTATGAATCATCAACGTAAGGTTATATATGAACGTCGTCGTATAATGCTTGCTGGTAATTTTGAAGAGATCGAAGGTTTCCTTAATGGCCTAATCGTGGAATATCCCAATCTTGAAGAAGTTATTAAACAAAAAAGAAAGGCTTTGGGTGATGCCATGTTCTTCGAAACAATCCGTCGTATCGCTTTGTATACTACCGATACACTTTGGGTAGAACACCTAGAGACGATGGAATATACTCGTTCGTCGGTCAACCTTCGTGCCTATGGTCAAAGAGAGCCATTGATTGAATACAAGAAAGAGGGTTTGCGCTTGTTCCGAGAGTTAGAGATTGCTTTTAAAGAGCAAGTTTTCTCGTTGATAGGTACAATTAATTCAGATATTAAAGATAATAATCAAATAGAGGTGATCGAAGAGAAGCCGGAGCTCATATTGAGTACTTCCGATGGGCAAGATACTCCTGCTACCAAGAGAAATGAATCTCCAAAGATAGGGCGCAATGACCCATGTCCTTGTGGATCTGGCAAGAAGTACAAGAATTGTGGTTTATTGGAAACTAAAGAACATAAAGCAAATATGCTTAAGAAATAACGATATTTATAGAACAAAAGGGGATTTATGTCAAAAATTCCTGAATATCCTTGTATTTTGGGCTTATTTTGACACAGTATTCATATGGCTGTCAAGGAATAAAACGTAAAAAATCCTTATTATATAAGGGTTTTTTACGTTTGACGATGGCAAAAATTATGTTATAACTATTGACTTTTAATACCCGTTGTGCTACTATATAAGAAGTTCCAAGTATATCGTTATAGTAATGGTATATAAGGAATTTTTTCGTTTAGCGCTAAAATGATGTTTGTCATAGAAGCACAAAGGCGAACCTTGACACGGCGTTTCGTGGAGCGTAACCACCAAATATGAACAAAAAAGATATTATAAGTTACTTGCAGTCAATTATAGCGATTCCAATGCTTGCGATAGCAATGCCATTATCAGGAGTTGTCTCATCAATACCAAATTTGACGGCATTAACTAATAACCCAACGGTTGAAAATTCTGTGATAACAACACCAGAAGAAGTAGCCCGGAAGGAGAAAGCAGAGTTTATTGATAACTATTTCGCAAAGTATGATGCTCCGCTTGAAGGATATGGAATGAAATTCGTAGAAGAAGCGGAAGAGCATGGTCTCGACTACCGTCTATTACCAGCTATCGGAATGATAGAAAGTACTGGAGGTATACAGAAATGTCATAGTGTTTCGAACAGTGTCTTTGGTTATGGTTCATGTAAGATGGGTTTTGAATCTATTGATAAGTCTATTGAGATTGTTGCTGAAAGTTTAGGAGGTGATAATCCCAAAACGTCTCGTCATTATGAAGGTAAAACTACTTTACAAATTTTAAGAAAATATAACTCGGTCATCCCAACCTACCCTCAAAAGGTAGAGAGAGTCATGAAAAAAATTCACGATGACGGAGAAGAAATAATTTAATACTAAATACAAAACTGAGCTAGGCAAGACCTAGCTCAGTTTTGTATTATATTTTCTTAAATTTTTCTATCATTAGGCTTTTTTCGCCGTTGCGTTCGGTTACTTTTCCTTGGAGGGCGATGATTGTATCGGGAACCAATATGTCTTTATTCTTCTCATATAGTTCACTAAAGATAACTGCTTCAATACTGTCTGAAAAGTCGGATAATCGAATAAATGCCATTCTTTTGTTGGTCTTAGTTGTAACCACTTTAACCGTATCTATTATCGCTGCTATCGTCACTGGCACACCGACCTTAATTTCAGTTTTTGCTTTCTTTATCAAAGTGCTAGACTTTTCGATCTTTTCTCTGAACTCGTCAAGAGGGTGTCCTGAAACGTAAAGACCCAACAACTCTTTTTCCCAAATCAATTTTTCTTTTATTGTGACTTCCGGTTGCTTAACTAATGAGAGGTTCACTTTGATGCCACCAATAGAACCAAAAAGAGAATCTTGACTCCCACCACCGCGTGATTCTTTGTTGAAAGAGAGTAATGTTTCTAAATTGCCGACAACCATGTTGCGATCAGCCAATTCATCCATTGCTCCGCATTTAGCGAGCGCTTCCACGGATTTCTTATTGAGGTTTTTGTGATTAATACGTTCAAAAAAGTCTTCAAGAGATTTGAATTTGCCATTCTTTTTGCGCTCTTCAATTATTGAATCAGAGATATCTGTTCCTAAATTTTTTATATTATAAAATCCGAATCTAATCTGTCGGCCTGTGGCGTGGTCAGAACCATGCACAACTGTAAATCCTCCGAAACTTTCATTTATATTTGGTGGAAGAACATCTATATTCATTTTTTGACATTCCCCGATAATTTCTGCGACTTTCTCGATATCTCCCGACTCTGAAGTCATGATGGCAGTCATATATTCAACTGGGAAATTCGCCTTCATATATGCTGTCTGGTAGGCCACGAGTCCGTAACTGGCGGCATGAGCTTTGTTGAATCCATAGGCCGCAAATGGTTCGATTAGCTGCCAGAATTCGTTGGCTTTTTTCTCGGTCATACCATTTTTAACGAAACCTTCAAGGAGTTTGCTTTTTTCGGCCTCCATAACCTTAGGGATTTTCTTTCCCATCGCTTTTCGAAGTTTATCGGCTTCAAGCCAAGAATACCCAGCCAGTTTGATAGCTGTCATCATGACGTCGTCTTGGTAGGTGATAACTCCAAATGATTGATCTAGAATATCTTTGAGTCGATTATCCAAATATGTTATCAATCTTGGATTGTGTTTGCGTTTGATGTACTCAGGGATAGATTCCATCGGTCCCGGTCTGTAAAGAGCCACCATGGCATTGATGTCGTGAATGGTTGTGGGTTTTAATTCCTTGAGATACCTCGTCATACCTGAACCGTTCAACTGAAAGAGCCCCATTGTTTCGCCCTTAGTCAAAAGTTCAAATGTTTTGGAATCATTGAGAGGGATAGAGTCTATATCGATATCTACTTTGTGTATTCTTTTTACTAATTTTACAGCTTCGGCAAGGATTGCCAGGTTTCTGATCCCCAGAAAGTCAAATTTGGGTAGGCCGGCGTCTTCTATACTGTACATGTCGTATTGAGTTATTATATTTCCACCCTTAGGATCTAGTTGAACCGGGGTAAATTCATAAAGTGGTCTAGGTGCCATAACGACTCCAGCCGCGTGGACCGAAATATGTCTAACACAACCTTCCATTTTTTTAGCCAAGTCGATAATCTTTTTTGTATCAGCTTCTTCTTTGTACGCTTTTTTTAATTCTGGAATTATTTTCATAGCATGGTCGATCGTCATAGGCATTCCTTGAGAGCCGAGAGGTATCATCGACGAAATTCTGTCCCCAATATTATATGGGTACCCAAGTGCTCGGGCTACGTCGCGGACTGAACCTTTGGCCATCATTGTTCCAAATGTTCCTATTTGAGCGACTTTATCTTCTCCATATTTTTGTTTAGCGTAAGCAATTATTTCATCTCTTCGGTTATCGGCGTAGTCCATGTCTATATCTGGGAGAGACGGACGTTCAGGATTAAGAAATCTTTCGAATGGAAGTTTATAAGCGATAGGGTCAACTTTGGTGATACCAATAAGATAAGTCGTCAATGAGCCAGCGACAGATCCTCGGATATTTGTGTAGATACCATTTTCTTTGGCGTACTTTAGAAGGTCTCCCACAACGAGGAAATATGTCGGATAACCTTTTTGTTTAATTATTTTGAGTTCGTATTCAAGTCTGTCCACGTAAATTTTTGTTTGTTCCAATTTTCTTTCAGTGAAGCCCTTATAGGCCAATTCGCGAAGCATTTCATCGGCCGTTTTTCCTTCGGTAATTGGGAAGTCAGGGAAGTATGCCGTTCCAAGCTCTAAATCATAATCCTCACACAGATCGGCAACAATTTTTGTGTTTGAGATAGCTTCGGGCACGTCTTTGAAATATTTTCTAGCTGTTTTTTCATCAATGAGAGAAAAGTCATCAATCGAGAATTCTAGTCCGGTACCTTCTTTACCGTCTATGACCCCAGTGTTTACTTTTAGTAGTGTCTCGTGAGCGTCATGATCTTCTTGACAAAGATAATGAGAGTCTTGGCCGGCCACAACAGGGATATTCCATTCCTTTCCAAGGGCGACGATACCATCTCGAAGTTTTTTATCGTTTTCTATATGTTCGTGGCTGTGAACCTCCAGAAAATAATTTTCTTTACCGAAAATATCTTGATGTTCTTTTATGAGTTTGTCGGACTTCTCTTTATTGTTAGCCAAGACAGCTCTCGAAAGTTCGCTTCCCATACAACCAGACAAACAAATAATTCCTTCTCCGAACTGGCGAAGAATTTCTTTGTCTATGCGTGGCTTGTAATAGTATCCTTCGAGATTGGCCAAAGTTACAAGATGCATTAGATTCTTGTATCCTTGCTTGTTTTTTGCTAGCAGAGTCAGGTGATATCTTTTATTATCTACTCCGGGCTCTTTATCTTTTCTACCTCTTTCAGCTATGTAGGCCTCAACTCCGATGATTGGTTTAATACCCACCTTGTGAGCTTCTTTATAGAGTTCGATAGCCCCGTACATATTACCATGGTCTGTGATCGCCAGGGCATCCATGCCGTTTTCCTTACATTGCTTGACCATATCTGGGATTTTTGACAGCCCGTCGAGTAGAGAGTAGTGAGAATGAGTGTGCAGATGTATAAAATTAGAATCCAGTTTTTCCATTTCTTTAGTATAGCAAATAAGGTATTATTGTTCTATATGGAAGAAAAAGAGACCATAAAATACATTGTAGGGATAGATGAAGTGGGCAGGGGGCCGATAGCTGGGCCTGTGGCTGTTTGCGCGTTTTTGATAAAAGATGAGAATTTTATAGAATCAGCCATAAGTCGGACTTATGGCGAAAATAATAAAGAAGAAAAAAGGCTTACCTCGACGCAAGACGGGTTGCCAAGGCTTCGGGATTCAAAAAAATTAACAAAAAAGCAAAGGGAAGAATGGTTTGAATATTTAAAAGTCGCAAAAACCGAAGGTTTTTGCGACTTTGCTGTGTCTTTCGTTTCTTCCGAAAATATCGACAAATTTGGAATTGCAAAATGTATTCAAAAGGCATTGAATGAATCACTTGCTAGGATCGCTTCACAGAATCTTCCAAATTTTTCCCGCTTTACCCTAAAGGGCGCAGGCTGGGATAAAAATTTGGAAGATTCTGTTTCGCTTGCTTCGTATAATCATGAATCAATTTCGCAAGAAAAGAATTTCCTCGCGGAATTTAGTATTTTCCTAGATGGAGGTTTGCATGCACCAGTTGAATATATTCACCAAGAAACGATCATAAAAGGGGATGAACTTCACCCTGTTATTTCTTTGGCTTCAATCGTGGCGAAAGTTTCTCGCGATAAAGTGATGGAAACTTTTGCAAAAAAATATCCTGAATATGGTTTTGAAAAACACGTTGGATATGGCACAAAAGCTCACTACGACGCCATCAAAAAACACGGTCAAACCCCCATCCACCGAAAAACCTTTATCCACTAAATATATGTTATAATACAGGAGTTATGAAACAAATGCCTACGAATATAGATTCTTTAAGTATAGGAGTAAAAGAAAATTCTAATGAAATTCAAAAACAATTTTTAGATTCCTTTGAAAATGAATTTATAAAAAGAAGGAATGATGATAGTAGTTTTTATAGGAAATTATCTCAAGAAGAGAGAAAATTAACACCAATTTTTAGTGATGGCAATAAACCCCCATCTTTTATTGATAAAATTAGGGAGGTGAAAGATAAGACATCGAGAAATATTGAAAATTCAGAAAAAGTTTGGATTGTTATTGATTTTGATGACGTGATTAATAAAACAACAACTTATCAACGATCATTGGGGGAAAAAGTTTGTTCAGTTCTCGGATTAGATCAGAAGGAATACGAGAAAATGTACGAGGAATCTAAAGCAAAAAATGCCGAAAACAAAAAAGTTTTGCGTAATGATGTCTTAATAAACAAAATTAAAGAAAAATATCCTGGCCAGAATGATTTGGTAGATAGTATTTTTAATGACAATATCAATTATAATGATTTTATTGACCAGGGAATAAAACGCGCTTTGTTGGCATTAGGAGGTTCTTCCAACGGAGAAAGAGATATAAGAATATCCATCTTAACTTTCGGTGATGTAAAATATCAAAAAGGTAGGATAGAACAAACTGACATTGATAATGTGGTTGATGATATCATTTATACAGAAGGGTCCAAACGGGAAGTGATTGAAGCCTTACTAAGTATAGAGTATGAAGAAAAAGGGATTGCCTCACCTTTTTTGATTACTATCGATGATAGCAAAGAACAAATTGAAGATTATTCAGATATCAATTTATCTAGTAAGTTTGTAAATATGCATTATCGAAATCCTCAAGGGAAAAAATCAATGCAAGAATCGTCAGCTGAACAAGTGGTCAGTGTTTTTGAAAATGAACAAAACGAAGCAGCTATAAACTTGTATAAAATATGTAAAGGGTGTTTAGATCCCGACACTAATTTATCAAGAGAAAAAGTTTTTGAAATGTTAAATGGCAAGAGCATTAGTGATTTTTACCAAGTAAGAAATGAATATAATATGGGGAGAGAAAAGATCATCAAAAAAACGGATAGTAATGGAGTTACTCGCACTATTCATTTTCCAGCAAATTATCAAATTGGAACGGGTGGTGAAAAAAAAATCATTGATGGTGATAATAATAATTATGATGATTATTATTCTAGCGTCGAGGCAATTTATCCAATCGAAGAGACTGATATAAAATATTTTCAAAAACCTGATGGTGGTGTCTATCGAAGTAGTGATATAAAGTTTACAAAAATAGAGAATGGAATTCAAAAAACAGATAAAAAACACAAAGAAAAATTAGTCATTCAAAATAATAAACTAGTTTATCCGTTTGTGAACATAGAAGAGTTTATAAAAAACGTTGAATAAGATTATCGAAATTAAGTTTTTAACAATTTTTGTTTAGCCAGTTTCGAATTACTTTTTTAAGTCCTAGCGGAAAGTTTGTGTTAAAATAATTAATAATTTATGTTACAATTTTATACATGGAAAATATTTTTGATCAATCTCCTTATCAATGTCGAATGGATTGGGGAGTCAAAGGTGTAATGGAAGCCTCAAATAGAGGAGATATTATCATTATTGTAGATGTACTTAGTTTTTCATCCGCGGTCATAAACGCAGTCTATAATGGAGTAATTATTTACCCATTTCCCAGAACAGGAGATATAAATGAATTTGGTAAATTAGTTGATGCAGAAGTTTGCATACTAGAGAGGTCAAGAGCTCGTGAACTGGGCTTACCTTCACTTTCCGCGACTTCTTTTAATAAATCCCATCAATATAAAAAATATGTATTGTCTTCGATTAATGGGGCGACATGTGTTAAGGTGGCAAATGAATCCGTAACTATTTTAATAGGAGGGCTGCTTAATCGTGCAGCGGTTGCAAAAGTTGTTAATAATTTACAAAAAGAAATAAATAAAAATGTTACAGTGATTGCTTGCGGTGAAAGGTGGAAAAGTAAAGGAGAAGAACCAAAAGAATTAAGACCAAGTATTGAAGACTATCTTGGGGTTGGTGCAATTTTAGAAAAACTTGAAGGAACAAAATCCCCAGAAGCAAAAGTTTGTATTTCAGCTTTTAAAAATTCACAATCAAGTTTATTTGAATTAATCTCAGATTCAGGGAGTGGAAGGGAGTTACTTAATATGGAGTTTCCAGAAGACGTAGAATTTTCTTGCCAATTAGATAAATTTGACGCCGTTCCTATTCTAACCAAAGATGAAAATAGTCAAATGTATTTCACAAAATATTAATATTCTCCGCCAGGACTGTCCTAGCGGAGAAAATTAATATATAATATAAGAATGTCACTTCGTAAAGTAAAATTTATTCAAGGAGAATATTTCCATATTTACAATCGTGGAAACGATAAAAAAGTTATTTTTAAAGATAAGGAAGACTATGAGCGCTTTGTTGGCTTGATGTACGCATGCAATCAGGTTGAGAATTTTAAAATTGATAATTTACAGAAAGATGAAGGATTGTTTAATGTAATAAGGAAAAATCTTCTAGTTAATGTTGGAGCTTATTGTTTAATGCCCAATCATTTTCATATTTTAATTATACAAACTGAATATGATGGTATTAGTAAATTTATGAAAAAGCTTTTAACTGCTTATGTAATGTACTTCAATAAAAAGTATAAAAGGACAGGAAGTTTATTCGAGGGTAAGTTTAAAGCAGAACATGCAGGGAATAGTAGATATTTAAAATATTTATATTCTTATATTCATCTCAATCCAATAAAACTAATTAATAAAAATTGGAAAGAGGAAGGAATAAAAAATAAAAATGAAGCTATTCATTACTTAAATCAGTATAAATATTCTAGTTATCTTGATTATTTAGGGGAGAATAGAGTTCAAAGTAAAATATTAAATATTAGCAGTTTCCCTAATTATTTTTTATCAAAAAAAGCCTTTAAAAATGAAATTTTTGAGTGGTTATCATTTAAAGATTAATCTCCGCTAGGAAAGTCCTAGCGGAGATTGCGAGGCAGATTTTATTTTTTGCTCAATCAATTTAAAAGTTCTTTTCTAACCAATTTTTAATATTGTTTTTATCGTCTTTTAGCCAAGCGGAATTAGAGGCGATTTTTTCGTATGATTGCAAGAGAGAGCGCTCAGCGCCCGGGGCGGAGTTTTTCTTGAAGAATTTTTCCGCATCATTTAAATCTTTTATATTTGTATGCCCACCAAGTGGGGAGAGAAGTCGAGAAAGGAAGTGCCCGCCCTCGCCGTATTTTTTGAGGAATATTTCCCAATTATTTTTTACAAATTGCCAAGTCAGATCTCTTCCATAATTATTTTGCCAGACTATAGCAAGTAGGTGAGGTGTATCTTGAGTTCTTACGTGTTCTGACATAATGAAAGCAAGAGTTTTCTTTAGAAGATCTTTATTTTTAAACGAAGTGAGGGCATAACCAAATCTATCTTTTTCTTCGTGAAGCTTCTCATTTATATACAAATCTTTAAATAATTTCCATTCAGCTTTTTTACCATTTGAAGCCGCGATTTTGAATACCGCACTGCGTATATCTTTATGAATTGGTTTTGTTTTTCTCTCTTTAAATAATTTCTTTGCTTCAGCAATTATTGTTTTATCTCCATAAAAGCTCGCTTGCGAGATGGCTAAACTTCGCAAGAAGGTTTTGGAGTGTTCTTCACTTTTCTCTTTCTCAAGTCCCATTTTTTTAGCCAGTGGGGAGAAAAGGGAACGTGCATAATTTTCATATTTTTCTGCGAAAACTTCACCATATATAAGACTATAAATTTTATTTATACCTCCGGCAATTTCCACCCAGACGATATATTCTGTTTCATCCTTATAATTCAAGACGAAATTTAGAGCTATATCTGTCTTTATATATCCACCCTCGGCTAGAGCGAACAAATCACGAATTATTCCCAATCGATCTTTTGTCGAAAGTGTTCCACTTTTTATTTCATTTGCTAGTTTCGCAAGTGTTACATCGTTGTATTTCACTCGCATGAATGTTTCTTCTTCTTTATTTATTTTTCCGATAGATACACCAACAAGAGAGTCGGTTTTCTTTGTCATTAGCAAGCTGAGTGTTTCATTGTTGCCTGCCTGTGCAGACAGGGATTCATATTTTATAGGAATAGGCCACAAATGATTTTTCTTTTTTGAAATTGCATATTCCCTTGCTTTGATTCTACTTGAGAAAAATCTTTCTTGAGTAATTTCCCAGAGGTCTTGCCTCTGGGAAAGGGTGACGAGCGGATAGCCAGTTTCTTTTGTCCAGAGAGACATCATTTTACTAATTGGTTTCTTGCTAACTCTTTCAAAAGAATCCCAAAGGTCTATCGTGTCTGTATTTTTATAACTGTGTTTTTTCAGATAATGCCGTAATCCTTCACGGAATTTGTCGTGACCAATATATTCGGCGATTTGTCTTATCATTGCTCCACCTTTGGCGTACGAAACCATATCAAATATTTCATTGATTTCATTCGGATGATTTACTTTTATTTCTATTGGATGTGAACTTGAAAGTGAATCGAGTCGCAATGCTAGAGCATATCGATCTGAAATATACAGATCCCATAAATGCCATTCGGGGAATAATTTATCGATACAAAAAGTTTCCATGTATGTGGCAAATCCTTCATTGAGCCAAAGGTCAGTCCACCATTTCATTGTGACGAGATTGCCGAACCATTGATGAGCGAGTTCGTGAGCGATGACAATTGCAACCCACTGTTTGTTTGAGAGTGAAGTGTTTTCTTCGTCAACGAGAATTGCTGTTTCGCGGAAAGTAACAGCGCCCCAATTTTCCATTGCAGCACTTTCAAAATCAGGAATAGCAATGAGGTCTAGGGTCGGAAGTGGGTAAGGAATATTGAAATACTCATTATAAAATTCGAGTGACTTAATCGCGACTTCAAGAGCAAATTTTGCTTGGTGTTTCTTGCCTTTTGTTGTAAAAACACGAACTTGTATTTTTCCAGCATAACTCTCGACATATTCAAATTCGCCAATTATAAAAGCAAGAAGGTAAGTCGACATGCGAGGTGTCGGAGCGAAAGAAACTATTTTATACCCCGCGCTATGCTCTTTTATTTCTATTGGCAAAGTATTTGAGATAGCTGTATGATTGCCAGCGATAATGAGAGATACCTCAAACACTGCTTTGTGTTCTGGTTCGTCGAAACATGGGAAAGCGCGTCTCGCGTCGGTTGCCTCGAACTGCGTTGTCGCAAGGTATTTTTCTTCTCCATTTAGGATATATTTCCCGCGATAAAATCCACGAAGCCCATCATTTATGATACCCTTGAAAGTAATATGAATTTTAGTTTTCCCAATCTTAATTTTATTTTTGAAATAGAACGTGACAGTTTCGCTTTCGGTGTCATAATTAATTTTTAAAGCGAATTGTGTACAATCTTTTGCACCTACCTTTACTGACTCAACCTCGATGTCTTTGCTGTGCAAAGTAATTTTATTTATTTCTTTATCAATTTTTATTTTAATTGTTTCGTCACCAGAAAAAGTAAATGACTCAAGGTCGGGCTTGATCGAGAGATTATAAGAGATCGGTGATATGTGACTTGGTAGCCGTACTGATTTTTTAGTTTTTGTCATGGTGCGATTATAACAAAATGGCCTGAATTTTCAAAGAAAATCCAGGCCACCTTTTTACGGAAATTAACTCTAATGTTTAAAATGGCGTATACCAGTGAAGACCATAGACATACCAAGTTCATTACATTTATCGATCGAATTTTGATCACCTTTTGAACCCCCGGGCTGTATTACTGACGTGATTCCAGCTTCGCCTGCGATCGTTACGCAATCGTTAAATGGCAGGAACGCTTCGGAGGCAATCACTGCGTCTTTGACATCGAAACCGAAATGCTTGGCTTTTTCAAGTGCTTGTCTCAAAGCATCAACTCGCGAAGTTTGACCACAACCCATTGACACAAGATGAGAATCTTTCACGATAGCAATCGCATTTGATTTCAAATGCTTTGCCACAATGTTTGCAATCAGTAAATCTCTTTTCTCAGTTTCGGACGGTGCCTTGGTGGTTACGCATTTCAGATCGGCATCAGTTTCAATGCGTTCGTCGCGATTTTGAACCAAGATCCCGGTGAGGCAAGTGCGATGCATTTGCTTTTGCATATTCGGATTTTTCCATTTCAAAATCCGGATGTCTTTTTTTTGTTCAAGAATTTCCAGTGCTTCTTTTTCAAAATCGGGAGCAATGATAACCTCGACAAATAGTTTTACCTCACGGATTTTTTCAGCGATAGCTTTTGTGATTGGTTTGTTTGAGGCGAATATCCCTCCGAAGGCCGAGTCTGGATCAGCATCATATGCCTTTTGAAATGCCTCTGTAATGTCAGGACAGGTAGCAAACCCACAGGCATTCGTATGTTTGATGATCGCAAATGCTGGATCAGTAAAATCGTAAACAAGCTTGATGGCTGACTCTGTGTCGATCAGGTTGTTGTGTGACATCTCTTTACCATGAAGCTGTTTCCACGATTCATTTAAGTTTCCGACGAACATAGCGCTCTGGTGAGGGTTCTCTCCATAGCGAAGATGGTTCCCCTGGAAATACCCGCGGATCGCAAAATCGTACTGACTCGAAACTTCGAATGCACATCCTGCCAAATGAAATCTCTCTTCTTCGGTTGTTGTTTTCCCGCGAGAAAGAATTTCGGTGAGGTACTCGTACTCATTTTTGGATGGCACAATTACGACGTCATTGTAATTTTTCGCAGCCGCCCGGATGAGGGAAATCCCACCGATGTCGATCTTCTCGATGATTTCAACTTTCTCGGCGCCAGAAGCGAGGGTTTCTTCGAATGGGTACAAATCCACAATTACCAGGTCAATGTCATCGATGTGGAATTTCTTTTTTTCTTCCTGGTCGCTCACATTGTCTCGGCGGTTCAGAATGCCGCCCATGATTTGTGGTTGTAAAGTTTTCACTCTTCCGCCAAATACAGAAGGGAAGCCAGTTATTTCTTCAACGGTAGTAACCGGGACACCCATTTCATGAATGAAGTCTGCAGTACCACCAGTTGAAATAATTGTGATTCCATAATCATTCAACAAGTTTATAATTCTGTCTAATCCATCTTTGTGATAGACAGAAATCAAGGCAGTTTTAATGGTTTTGTTGTTCATTTTTTTTAATTTAGTTTAAACATTTAAACATTAGTTTCAAAGATTTTAACCATAATAATACATATGTGATTATTAGTCAATTACATGTACTAGTCCAGCACTTTCGATTCTCTCAAGCGCTATGACGAAAGCTGTTCGACGAATATCGGTGTTTAATTCTTTCGATCTATTCCAAATAATTTCTGTTTCTTCTTCCATTATTTTCTTTAATTTTGCGAAAACGTCTTCTTCTTTCCAATGTTCGCCTTTTATATTTTGTTCCCATTCAAAAGTAGAGACAGTCACACCACCAGCGTTAGCGAGGATATCTGGAACAACTGGAATATTTCTTTCAAACAATATGTCATCTGCTTCTGGTGTAGTTGGTCCATTTGCGAGCTCAACTATCAATTGAGTTTTAATTTCTTTTGCATTTTTTCCAGTGATTTGGTTTTCCAGTGCAGCTGGAATTAAGACATCACAGGGGGTAGTTAGGAGTTCTTCATTCGTAATATTTTTTGACCCGGGGAAATTGGCAATTTGGCCGTTCGTCTTTTTGTATTCATTGAGAGCTTTTATATCGATACCATCTTCTTTTAAAATTGCTCCTTTTGAATCTGAAATCGCGATAATTTTGTGACCATGATCTGTTAAGATTTCTGCTGCGTTTCCGCCTACATTTCCGAAACCTTGGATGATGATATCGCATGATTCTGGTAAACCCAATTTTTGACGTATGATATCAAATACATAAAACCCTCCGAGGCCTGTTGCTGGGCCTCTGCCTTCTGAACCACCAACGGCGATTGGTTTACCTGTGATGACTGCGTTTGTTTTGTCGCCAGTAATTTTAGAATATTCATCTACCATCCATGACATTATTTCTGGTGTGGTATTTACATCAGGAGCGGGGACATCAACTTTGGGTCCGATAACTGGCGCCATAAGTTTTATCCATCCGCGTGATAATTTTTCTAATTCGTTTTTTGATAGAAGTTTCGGGTTAACTGTGATTCCACCTTTCCCTCCGCCCATCGGAATATTTGCGACGGCACACTTGAGAGCCATCCAGAAGGCGAGAGCTTTCACTTCATTGATGTCAGTATCTTGGTGATAACGGATTCCACCTTTGTATGGTCCACGTGCATTGTTGTATTGGACACGATAGCCTTCGAATAATTCTGTTTTGCCATTATCCATCGTAATCGGGATCGAGATTCTAATTTCTCTATTTGGCTGGCTTAAGATTTTTAAGAATTTTTCATCGAACTTTTTGATTTTTGTCGCTCTTTCGAGCTGTGACATTGCGTTTTGAAATGGGTTATTCATTCTGTTTAGAAACAGGTCGCAATCACTAATGTTTATTAATAATTTTGACTTGTGAAATTAATTTATAATAATACCTTGACCGTTTTTCCTCTTTTTCGTGACCACGGTTTCTAACGGGATTCATTCCATTTAGAAATAGGCCGTGAATTTATAATATACGTATCAGTTTTTATCTAACCGTATAATATTTTTTTATTATACTCTTTTTATTTATTTATTAATAATAGGCTGAAATATCCTTATTTTGCAGGTGATATCCGCATAAAGAGAGTACTTGACAAAAGATATGGCTGTATGCTATAATATACTCATGTTTAATAAAATATTGAAAAACCTAATAATACTTTGTGCTATAGTTTTCACATTTGCTATCGCAGGAGCATCTCAAGCTCAAGCATGTTTTGGCTATAATTGTGAGTATAGTGATGTTGCCAATTACAATAATGCAAATTCTTATCCATATTATTATCAGAATCAGAATCAGAATCAGAATCAGAATTCAAACCAAAATCAAGCATATTCACAATATAATGGTTATTACCAGCAACCAACAACGGGATATTACAATTCTTATCCTCAACAATTGGTGCAACCACAACCAATAATTATTTATACTAATCCTACAACTACAACTACAGCTACTCCAGTAGCTCAAACACAAAAGCCGGTTGTAAACAATTATTATTACTATCAGACAGATCCAAACGCTTCTAAAGTTGTAACAACTACAGTCAATAATCCTATTCCTGTGCCAAAGACTGCAACTAATACAACAAATACTACAACAACTAATTATACAAATATTCCAGATACGACTGCTAATCCATACAACTATAACAATAATTTAGGAGCAGCTGCATATACTGGTTATAATCCAAATTATACAAGTGGAACAGGTAACGGGATTGCCGCGCTTACATTTAGAGGAACTGGTGGTTTTCTCCCGAGTTCAATTTGGCAATGGATGTTAGTGGTAATATTGATATTAGCTATCGTTGTTATTGCTAGAACATTTGTGAAGAAACCATCACCCGCAGATCACGCTGAACACACAATACACGTTCACTAATTAGCAAAATAAAATGCCCCTCACATAGGGGCATTTTATTTTGCATTTTTGTCCGTATTTTGATACTATGTCATAGTTATTCCGTGGTAGCTCAGCGGTAGAGCGATCGCCTGTTAAGCGATTGGTCGTAGGTTCGATCCCTACCCACGGAGCAAAATTTTGATCCCTATTCTATAAGGACTATTTTTGCTACCTTTCCCGAAGTTCGAACATTTGTTTTTTGTGTTAAAATAAAAGTACTATGATAAAAAGTTATAAATCAATTTATGTACAAATGGTTATGAGTTTTGTTTCTGGGGTTTTACTTTTAACAATTCCCAATAAATTGATTTCATTACTTGGTATTAAACAAACTGAAGAAATATGGATATACGGAATAGGTTTAATGGCATTAACTCTGTGTTTTTATTATTATCAAATGGCAAAAACAACAGATAAGAAAGTCGTAATGGGAACGGTTTATGGAAGACTATTTTTTACGATGACTATTGCTATTTTAGCTATTATAGGTAAAGCCCCATTAATATTTTTACCACTTCAAATATTTGAATTTAGTTTAGCTATCTGGGGATGGCGAGAAACAAAACAACACTAATAACCTTCCATTACAATCATCTTTTAGCCTCCCCAAAGTGACTTTTATTTTGAGTCTACTTTATAGGGTACAGAGAATATTGGGGTCAGCCACTATTTATTGATATTTGCACACAGAACATGAAAGAATGGTGACTGACCCCATTTCTTCTTTTTAGTGTTATAATTAAAATATGAACACACCTAATTGGTATTCACAATTAATAAAGCCGACATGGGCACCACCTAGTTATCTATTTGGTCCTGTTTGGTCTGTTTTATATACTATTATTTTTATTTCTTTCGGAACAGTTTTTTACAAAACATTTACAGGGAAGCTTTCTCTCATAGTTGCATTACCTTTTATCTTAAATCTTATTTTTAATTTTTCTTTTACTTATTTCCAGTTTGGGCTTAAAAATAATCTACTTGCTGCGATAGATATACTCCTTGTATTAGTTACTCTGATTTGGGCTCTTGTAGTGTTGTGGAGGGTGTCTGTTGATCTCAGATGGGTTGTATATGTGAATATCCCATATCTATTGTGGGTATCATTCGCGACGGCCTTGCAATTGACAATAACTTATCTAAATAGATAGTCTTTAAACTTATGCGCGTATGGGACATACATCCGAAATATTTATGTAGAAAGCATTTGCTCGCAGAGCACAGGGAACTTCATGGTCTTTGGAATATCATCACTAAGCATAAAGGTAAGGGTGGATATTCAAAACATCCAGAGACTTTGCGATGGGTAGGTAAAGAGAAGGCTCTTTATCTAAGGCACGAAGCACTAGTAGATGAATTTTCAAAGAGAGGGTACCAGCATCATACTCCACTCGACAAGCATCTAGCCAAAGGCAAGGCGATACAAGATGTATTTATAAATAGTATAAAAGAACAGAAAATACTTCTTAAAAATAAAAATTGTGATTGTTTTATTGACGTAAAAGATAAAAAATAAAGCACCCGTTGATATGGGTGCTTTCTTTTTTTACTTACCAGATTTTAATTAGTGATAGTGAACCTGTTTTTTATCGATGAGATTTGAGTTCAAGTTGAATATTGGGGTCAGCCACTATTTTATTGATATTTACACACAGAACATGAAAGAATGGTGACTGACCCCATTTCTTCGATTGGAAGTTGAGACCAGCTTTTAAAATTCTTGACAATATAGTATTATATGTGATATAATATAAAGAGTTCTTTTAAAATATCACTTCCATGAGATGAGCTTTTTGAGCCTTACATTTAGGGTTTAAAAAGCTCATCTCATAAGAGAAACGAGACGTAATAAAGGGACCGTATGCCCATAAATCCAGTCGTCCTGAGATAATATCGAAGGGCTAACAGAAAAGGAGAACATATTATGAAATGGACAGAAATTTCATCAGGTCAAACCAATGGTGCATTCCAAAGGTTAATGGTATCACTTGGTGAACAAGCCGAAGTTGCAGTTACCCATATTAACACGGAACCTGCATTTGTTGAAAGATTAGCAGAATATGCTATCAACGGATGTATTGTTCCTAATGCTTCACACGATGGAGCAAGAGAAATAATGGGTAAAAATTTCTTTGGTATTCCTGAAGCTATCAAACACTTCGGAATTAACCCAACGAGACGCCAACAGGCAATGTTGTCAGAAATACCATTTACCCCCGAGGAGTTGATGATGTGTAAAGACACCCACATCTTGATTGCAGTATTCCCGTTGTCAATTTGCGATCTTCGCAGTAAGGTTGCCAATAATACCAAAACCCTCTTTTATAAACAGGATTGGTATGACAAACAAGTATTCGCTAACGACAAGGGTGAAGCAAGCTGGCAGTTAATTTCAAAAGCACCAGTGGCAAACTCAACAAAAAAGAATTGGGAAGAGCAACAGCCCCTTATCTCTTCAGATGAAGAAATTCCGACAGCACAAACTATGGTTTATGCGATAATCGGACATTCTCTCAACACTGGAGAGAGATTATTTGAAAACATTTACGTTCGCACATCCAGCCTCGGCTCGGACGGCGGTCGCGTTCGCGTCGGTAGCTTTGACGACGGGGGTCTCTGCGTCCGCTACGACTGGGATAGTGGCCGCAATAGCCTTCTCGGTTTGTCGGTCGCCAGGAAGTGATACCTGATTACTCGAGGACTCGTTCCTCTTGAATATTTGAGCCTTCGCGAAAAATTTTCGTGAAGGCTCTTTTTATTTTCCAATTTTACATATATAATTACCTTATCTTGCTAATGTAATATGGATTACGGTTCATATTCGCCAGATATCTCGCCTTGAGATCACCAGAATGTTGTGGTTTAAGGAAATATTGGGGTCAGTCACTATTTATTGATATTTACACACAGAGCAGAAAGAATGGTGACTGACCCCATTTCTTCCTCTGATATTTACACACAGAGCAGAAAGAATGGTGACTGACCCCATTATTCCCATTATTTCATTATTTGGTAGGAAATTCCTACTGCCAAACAAATGAAAATTATCAAGATTTTTGAGATATTTTATATAAAACATGCGTATTAAGAATGTAAGACAAAGGTCGATAAAAAAAATAAAAAACAACATTATGAAAAAGATCTTTATTTTAGTGATATTACTAGTTACTTTGACTATTGGAACAGCTGGGATAGCACTTGCTGAAAAAACAACGACATCACCTTTAACTACAAGGCCTTTAACCACAAAACCAACTGTCGTAGTCAACATATCATGCGTAGCTCAAGCTATTGCAACTAGAGAGTCATCTATAGAATCTGCTTACAATACTTATTCCAACGCTATCAGCTCCGCGCTTACAGCAAGAGCATCATCTCTTGCACAGGCTTGGACAATAACTGACAAAACAGCCAGAGGACAAGCTATCAAGACAGCTTGGTCAACGTATTCAAAGGCGGTAAAAGTCGCCAAACAGGCGCACAATGTCGCAGTTAAGAAAGCTTGGAGTGATTTTGTTACATCCAGAAAAGTTTGTAAGGCTCCTACAACAGGTGAGAATATTCAAGCAGACAACATAAACTAAGTTACTTTAAATCTAAATTAGTTTAAACAAAAAACTCCGGAGAATCGGAGTTTTTGTTTTTTGAAACAATTTTATAATATTTGGTTATTTCTGAGCATTGCGATGAGTCCAGAATGAAAATTTCTAAACATTATTTAAAAACGCAGATTTGCAGTCTGCGTTTTTTATTTAATTCGTGTTTAATCGTAGTTGGTTGTGATCATCAAAGATTTGATGTCGCTCGCCGTATTTTTGGTAGATATAAGGGTTGTATCAATATTGATCCTTACTTTACCATCGGTATCTAACACACCTTCTTTCGAAGGGGTAATAGAGTTAGTCGCATTCACATCTGCAATTGCTGTTTTTGATACTATCACGCTATACCAGCAATTCGACGGCCCTTTAATTTCTAGGATGGAAGAAAAATGCAACGAGTTGTCTTTTGATTCCGAATCCAAAACAGAACTGCCCTGGATGCTTAATGTTGGGTCTATATCCAACACTTCACACGTAATGTGCCCGGTTATAGTTTGGGAAAAACTGAAACTTAACCCAGAGAAAAACAGACAGAAAGTAACTATTATTTTCATAAATTTTCGTTTATGGGGTTATCTATATTCCCAAGAGGAACAAAGATAACCCTGTAAACAAAATACATATGTTCATTGAATGAAATAACACCGTCTAAGTATTTAATAAATATTTACAATTATGAATATTATGTGACAATACAACAACTAAACTAAATAAAAAAGACTTTATGGGCAGGAGTATCATTGTTAGAAAGAATTTTAACCCCTTGTATGGCTACAGTTAATGAAGAAATAAAAATGATAAAGGGGGATATAAGTTTGACACTAGTGTCAAATACCTCTTTAATATAGTTTGATTGATTTCTAAAGGAGACAGACCCTTTGTCTTTTGTGGTAACTAATTTAAAACAGAACTATGAAAAAAGTATTTATTATTATTTTTTCGGTATCATGGATAACACCTACGAAAATTGAGAAAAGTAAGAAAATTGTGTTCGGAAGAACACAATGTATACCAGATGATTATGATACCAGTATCGGGAATGGATTTACCCCCGATGGTGTCGTGACCGGAAAGGTGGTGAGGATTGTGGATAACTTTCAAGAATCACCACCTACTCGAACCTTTTTTATCGAAGTGGAGAACGCTATCAGTCATAAAGAGGTGCTTTATGTAAAAAGGACTATGGGGGAATACCATTGGGAGTTGTGGCCATCCATCACAGCTTCGATGTTCCTACCATTTGGATGACGACGACGATGATGATAATAATGATGGACCGTTCGAAAGGACGGTTCTTTTTTTGTTTCTTTTTTTTGTTTATCTCTGGTATACTCTCTTTTGGTGCGTTTGATAATTATTAATTAATAAATATAAAAAACATGGCAATAGATTTGATTATTGGGCTTCAATGGGGAGATGAGGGAAAAGGAAAGATCGTAGATATTTTGGCACCAAAATATAAGATTGTCACTAGATATAATGGCGGGCCTAATGCAGGGCATACAATTATATTTGATGATAAAAAATTTGTCCTTCACGTAGTACCATCTGGAATTCATAGATCAACGTGTAAGAATTTTATTGGTAATGGTCTTGTGATCAACCCGATTCTTTTGAAAGATGAAATACAATCTCTCGAGCAAGCTGGTATCGATGTGAAAGGTTCACTTTATATTTCAAATCGTGCGCATATCATTCTCCCAACTCATTGCGCTATAGATAAAGCTTCAGAGAATAAAAAAGGTTTTAACAAAATCGGATCAACGGGTAAAGGAATCGGTCCAACTTATAAAGATAAATCTGGACGTGACGGCCTGCGAATGGGCGACATCGCATACGGAACTTTTGCCGATGACTATAAAAAACTTAAAGATTTACATTTTGAAATTCTTGAAAATTTATATGGGGTTGAAAAATCAGAAATTGATCTACAAATAGACAGGGAAGAAAAGAAATTCTTTGAAGCGATTGAATTTTTGAAAGCATTCAATATTTGCGACACTACAAAACTTATAAATGAAGAACTTGCTTCCGGAAGCAATATTTTGGCTGAAGGTGCGCAAGGTACACTTCTCGATATTGACCACGGGACGTATCCTTTTGTTACCTCATCGAGCGTGACTGCGGGAGGAGTTGCGACCGGCCTCGGAGTTAGCCCGAAGAGTATTCGCAATATTTATGGAGCGTTCAAAGGGTACACGACTCGTGTCGGTAGTGGACCATTCCCAACCGAACTTATAAATGAGATTGGCCAAACTATGCAAAAACGCGGGAATGAAGTGGGTGCAACTACAGGCCGAGCTCGTCGTTGTGGGTGGCTTGATCTCGTCATTTTGAAATATTCTTGCACGATAAATGGAGTTACTGATTTAGTTATTCTGAAGTCAGATGTTTTGGACACTTTCGATAAGATCGAGGTATGTGTTGGTTATGAAGGAGAAAATGCTGGAGATGAGATCATGACTTGGCCACCTCGAGATCTGTCGAAAGTTAAACCAGTTTACAAGACATTTGATGGATGGAAAACTGATACGACGAAATGTAATAAGTTTGAAGATTTGCCAGAAAAGTTAGTTAAATATTTGAAATTTATAAAAGAGTATTTGGGTGTTCCTATTTCTTATGTTTCAATTGGGCCAGATCGTGAACAAACCATTGAAGTAAAAAATATTTAAATTTTATTTTACATAACAAAAATCTTCTTTATTAAAGGAGATTTTTGTGTTTGACAATCAGTGCTACATATAATAATGTAGAAATAAACGTTCTAAACCTATATTATTTATGAAAAAATTAAATGAGTTAATTCGGCAAAGTGGGAATATCTATTCTATTCCATCTCATGAATTTATTGACTGTCTTCGTGAGTATTTTAAGGGGATTGATAATATTGATATGGGATTTGTTCCTACCGAAATCATGAAAGTTATTAATACAAAAGAAAGCACCTCGATGCTTTTTATTGTAAAGATAAATGAGAAAGGTACTCCGGATAAAATTGTCATGTTGATGTTTGAAGAGAATGATTTTTATTGCAAAATTTATCCGAGTTTTCAATCGGTTCCTTCTTATTCACTGAAGAATAAATGGACAAAAGAAGATGAGTTTCTTTCTGTTGTCGAAGAGATCTATATGTTTTTTGATGAAGAAGAAACCGGTATTCTTTTTGGGGAAGGACAATTTATCTTAAATGTGCTAAATGATTCACCTCACCGTGAATTTAGAAGATTGATGCATTATTTGAAAAGTTGCGACTTCTCTGGATTGGAAGTAGCATAAGACATTATATAAATATTTTTACCCCGGGGATTCCCTGGGGTTTTATTTGACAATTATATTGAGAAATAATAAGGTAAATATAAATTGAACAAAAAAGAAAGGGGTAAATATGTATGCAACCTTAGGTTTGCTAGATAAATCAAATTATAAAAGCATATGTTTTAAATCATACAGAGATGCAAAAAGATTTAAACGCTTTGTGCGTGTCTTTATTGAAGAAATAAAAAAGAAGAATGATTATGATTTTTATTGGGTTTCGACAGATGTAAGAATTAAGTGGAGTTTAAGGGTTCCAAGGCTTTCAGAAAATAATCTGAAAGAGACGCTAATTAAAGAAATGTTACATTTAATTTTGGTATCAAGAACAGGTAAGAGAATACCAGATATCGAGGTCGAGGTTTCTTTAAAAAAAATCGGCAAGGTTGTTTCTTTCAAAATTGGGAAATTACCCAAAAGAATAAAATCGTGATTAATCACTCAAATATCCGGTCTCACAAGGTCCGGATATTTAATTTTATTTAACCTCATAAATTAGATTATTTTTTAAATTTGAAGTATAATAGAAAAATATTAATAATAAATATCACCTAAGTTTGCAACTTGGTGAATAAAAGTAATAAATATGGCAAAAAGAGCTACATCACTTCACCCACATGTGAAATCAAGGCATTCAAAAAAGACAGCAAAAAGACTCGCAGTTAAGAAAGTAATGCTTGAAAAGAAAAAAGGTAAAAAAGGGAAAAAATAAGATTTCGAAAAACCAGCGTAAAATAACGCCGGTTTTTCTATACTCTTGACAAATTCATCTGATAGTTATATACTATAAGAGTAAGTTGTATTCTCATTGGTTTCATCGCTTTTTAAGCGCCTAATATAATGTCTTATCCCTTGTGGTAATCTTTATGGAAATCAAAGGGTAATTCCAGTCCGTCTTACTTTTATATTTATAGACTGGAAAGATATTATGTATAAAAATAAAAATAGCCATGGCTCTGGCCAAGGCCGTCCTTCCTCGTCAAGAACAAGTGGAGGCAGACCTGCATCTCATAGTGCAGGTCAATCAAGATCTAATCATGGTGGTCAAAAGAATGGTTTTCATAGTCGTTCATCTAATACATCTAATAATCGTCCATTCGGGAATCGACAAAAATCGAAGGGGCGTTTTGGTGGAACATCAATCCATCCATCGCGTTTCGTGTGCAAAGCTGATCCGATTATCGAAAGTGCTCCATATGTTCCAGTTCACAAATTTTCACAATTTAAAATTAGTGAAATTATTAAAGATAATATAATTAAAAAAGGTTATATTACACCAACACCGATTCAAGATATGGCTATTCCTCATGTTTTAAATGGAAGAGATGTAGTTGGAATTGCAAATACTGGAACTGGTAAAACGGCGGCTTTTCTCATTCCACTACTCGATAAAATTGTAAACAATCCACGTGAAAAAGTTTTGATAATTGTTCCAACTCGTGAACTTGCAACACAAATAAATGATGAGTTATTCGGATTCAAAGGCAATCTCCGAGTATATTCTGTTTGTTGTGTTGGTGGTGTCGGGATTCAAGGTCAAATATATAATCTTCGCCGTCAGCATAATTTTGTAATCGGGACGCCAGGACGTTTAAAAGATCTTGTTGATCGCAAGGTTATTCATCTTTCAGAATTTAAAACAATTGTTCTCGATGAGGCAGATAGAATGCTCGACATGGGGTTCATCGCTGATATGCGTTACTTGATGGCCAACATGGCTCCCAATCGCCAAACGCTTTTCTTTTCGGCTACGACGACAAATGAGATTAATAAATTAATTGAAGAATTTCTAACTAATCCTGAAAAAATTTCAGTGAAGACAGGGGATACAGCAAGAAATGTCGAACAAGATATTGTTCGCGTTCGACATGGTGAAGACAAAGTCGAATCACTTGAATGTCTCCTTGCTAAAAAAGAATTTTCAAAAGTTTTAATTTTTGGACGAACAAAACATGGAGTTGAAAAGCTTTGTCAGACTTTGGTTAAGAGTGGATTCAAAGCAGAGTCGATTCATGGTGATAAAAATCAATCTCGTCGTCAAAGTGCACTTAAAGCCTTTCGTGAAAATCATAGTCAAATACTCGTAGCAACCGATGTTGCTGCTCGTGGTCTCGATATCCCAAACGTAACTCACGTTATTAATTTCGATATTCCTGCAACTTATGAAGACTATGTCCACCGCATTGGCCGTACTGGCCGAGCGAACCAAGTTGGGGTTGCACTAACGTTCGTAAATTAAAATAAACTTTAAAATTTTTTTGTGTTATAATTAAAAGCGTATGGAAAATTTTAAATTTGCGGTTGCATCAATCATTATCATTGTTATACTTGGACTCGGTGGTTATTGGGCATTTACAACGATAGAATCTGGAAGTTCCCATGTAGATAGCCAAAAACTAAAAGAATCTGAAGCTAAAAATAAAGATTTAACAAAAAAAGTTGCTGATTTAGAGAAACAAATTAGTCTTTTGCAAGCAGATAAAGAACAAGTATTGGCTGATCAAGCACAGGCCAAGGCCATCCTTGATGCAGAAGTTAGTAAGGCACAAACTACTACAATACCGATAAAGACGACTACGACATCTACCACCACAAAACCAGTTGTTTCTAAAAATCAAACTCTTATCAATGAATTACAAAAGCTTGCGGATAATAAAGTTTATCTCAAATTGAAATCTCAAGGAACGGCGGTGGGCTCTGTTCAAAAGTTTTTGAATCTTTATAATAAGACATCAAATAAGGTTGATAATGACTACGGCGCAAGTACCGTGACAGCTGTGAAGAATTATCAGAAGGCAGTGGGGATAACGGCTGACGGAGAAACAGGACCAAGTACTTACTTGAAAATGATCGTGTGGTTAAAGAACTATTAATTATATATTTATAATCAGCTTTCAGAGTATTTTTTACTTGACAAAATTGGTGATAAATGCAATACTTATGACAAATTCCATCGGGTTAATGGATAGTTGCAATATCATTAACCCAGGAATTATCTTTCAGAGCTTAGATTTCAGCAGGGTGCGGTCTTCCCAATTCCGTTACCCTGCCATGGGAATTCAGTTCGCTTTAAGCGAACGTCAACATATAAGAGACATTTCTATTGCGATAGGAATGTCTTTCTTTTTTATATGTGGAAATTTTCAAAAATTAAAATATTTATGATATTATATGGTATATGTTAAAAGATATACCAGTTTTCTTGGCCATGTTTCCTTTTTTAGTTTTCCTTTATTTATTATTTGTTCAGAAAGTTCCATTACTTTGGTCGTCGGTACTAACTTTGGCTATTTATACAATACTCTCCATTTTCTATTGGCACATATTACCGTCATTTTTATACATTTCGTATGGAAAAGGATTTTTTGTTGGACTCGATATTTTCATAATTATTTTCGGTGCAGTTTTCTTTCTTGAAATATTAAAAGATTTAAAAATAATCAAACACATCTCATATTATCTAGGTGGACTTTCTAAAGATTATAGAGTGCAAATAATTATCATTGCTTGGTTCCTTGAATGTTTTATCGAAGGTACCGCCGGTTTCGGGACACCAGCTGCGATTGCTGTACCGATTCTCATGGGGCTCGGTCTCACGCCGATAAGAGCATTGATCGTCGGGCTTCTCGGTAATAGTACTCCGGGAGTCTTTGGTGCGGCTGGCACGCCGATCAAAATGGGATTAGTTGGATTGAACACTGCAATGGTTCCACTTTACGCTGCGCTTCTCAACCTTGTTGGATTTTTAGTTCCAGTATTTATGCTTTGGGTTATTACCAATGGAAGAGAAAATAGAAAAAAAGAATTTATCAAAGCATTACCGTTTGCGATATTCTCGGGATTACTTTTTGTTGTTCCTTCATTAATTTTCGTTTCGCTTGGCCAAGAATTTCCATCGATCCTCGGTTCAATCTTCGGATTGATAGTAATTGTAATAACTGTAAAGTTGGGGTTCTTGGTTCCTAAAGAACAAATTTCTCTTATTGAAGAAAATAAAGAAGAACAAAAAGAAGAAGCTTCACTATCACCATTCAAATCTTTTTTGCCTTACATTATTCTCATAGTCTTACTCATTTTGGGAAAAATGTTTTTAGGTGGTTTGGGGATACCGTTATCGCTTGGATTTTCTCATACTTTCAATATATTTAATCCAGGATTTATTTTTATCATTTCTGGATTACTTGTAGTTTTGATTTGGAAAGAAAAATGGGGGACAATTCATAGTTCAATGAAGAGAGCATGGAAGGGGGCGATCTATCCTTTCTTTGTTGTTTTTTCAATGCTCGCAATGGTTCAAATAATGATAAATTCTGGGAATAATTATTCTGGAATTTTATCGGCGATCAATCTAATCACTCATAGTTTTGAGACTACACTTCTGCCATTTTTTGCCCCATTCATTGGGGCCTTTGGTGCATTTATGACTGGGAGTGTAACTGTCTCAAATATCATGTTTGGTCATTTGTTTAATATGGCCGCTACCAATCTCGGCATGGATTCTATGCTGATATTGTCACTGGGGGTTGTAGGAGCCGCTGCTGGTAATATGATCGCACTTGCGGATATACTGACCGCTGAGGCTGTAACAGGGGTCAAAAATGGCGAAATACACGTTTTGAAGGGGGTTATTGTTCCTTGTATTACTTATTTATTTATACTCGGTGTTATTGGTTTTATAATTCTTGGATGATATAATAGAGCAATATATGAGAAAAATATTAAATGTAATTCATAAAGTTTTTGATGAAATAGAAAATAAAGCAAGAATTAAGTTGGTTCACCACCCATTGGTGTATGCGTTTATCGGTAGTGTCGGTATAGTTTCAATATGGCGAGGGATTTGGCATATTTCAGATGATTGGGGTATTTCTAGTTGGGCGTCTTTGATCTTCGGGACATTCATAACAATGATTACTGGACTTTTCGTTTCATTTTTCATCGGTGAGAATATAATTATTTCTGGGCTCAACAAAGAAAAGAGAATTGACGAAAAAACCGAAGAAGAAATTCACAAAGAGAGAACTGCCTTAACCGATATAGAAAAAGACATCAAAGAGATTAAAGAAACTCTCATTAGATTAGAAAATAAAAAGAATAAATAATTCTAAAATTATTTATTGAAAGGTAGTTCAATAAAGAAAGTTGTGCCTTCACTTGGTCCATTTGATTTGGCATATATTCTTCCGTGGTGACGTCTAATAATTTGATGTGATAGATATAATTTCAAACCCATGCCATCTGTATTCATGAGTTTGGCAGCTTTCCCCCGGTAGAATTTAGAGAAAATCATGATCTTGTCTTTCGTTTCTAGGCCTATACCTGTGTCGCTAATATAAAGAGTCAATCCTTTGCTTGTAGAGATACAATCAATAAGTATCTTGCCTCCTGGCTTGGTATAAAAAACGGCATTTTCTACAATCGAATCGATAACAAAAGATATTTTTTTCAAATCAAGAGTTAAAAGTGGGATACCAGCGAATGTCGAGACACTGAAAGTGATATTTTTCTTGTTGATATTGTTCGCATATTTCTTCATCGATTTTTCTATTATTTCTCTTATCGAAAGAGCCTCGAAATTATATCCAGAAATATTTTTAATATTTTTTATTCCTACTAAAATATCTACAACACCAAGAACTCTGTCTATGCCATTATTTATATTTTGCAAATACATGAACTTTTCGTTTTGTGGAATATTTTTTTCAAGTTCTTTTGTATACCAAGTCATACTTGTAAGAGGAGTTCTAAATGTGTGGTTTACTATAGATATTATTTCTTCTTCTAGTCTATCCTTAGTTGCCAAAAAATATATATATTTGTAACATATATATATCATACTAATGAAGAAAATAGTGGGGATCACAAATCCTGGTAAATTATAGAGAGTAGATATTTTGTCTTTTTGTATTATCAAGAAAAAGATAAAGACAATATAAATTACCCAAGATGAAATTTTAAGTGTTTTCAAAAATTTGCCCATATACATATTGTATATCTTTTGGGAACTTTTATAAAGCACAAAAACGATAGTTTTGATATAATATAGATATGTTTATTAAAGTAAGGGTTGTTGCTGGAGTTAAAAAGGAAGAAGTTAAGAAAAAGGGAGAGGACACATACCTTATCTCTGTGCGAGAACCAGCAGAAAGGAATATGGCGAATAGAAGAGTTTGTGAAATTGTGGCGTCATTATTTGAAATAAATGTGAAATCTGTGCGTATTATAAGTGGGTATCAAAGCCCAAACAAAATATTATCAGTTAATTTTAAAGAAGATCATTAAATTAATATAAATTTAACAAATGTAGGTTATAATAGAATTATTAATAATAAAATATAAAAATATGATAAACACAAATATAAAAGCAACGAATATGGAATTGACAGGTGCCATCACTGATTATGTTAATAAGCGTTTGGTTGGTATTGAAAAATTTGTGAAAGATGAAGATAAGGTTTTAGTTTATATTGAAGTTGGTAAAACCACAAATCATCACAGGCAAGGAGATATCTTTCGAGCTGAATTCAATGTAGATATATCTGGAAATAAATTTTATACCTTTTCCGAAAAAGAAGATTTGTACTATGCAATCGATGATGCAAAAGAAGAAATAATTCGTCAGATAACAAATAATAAAGATCGTAAACAAACCTTATTTAAGAGGGGAGCAATAAGTGTGAAGAAGATGCTAAGGGGGATGTCTAGGCGTGACCCATCAACCTCAAAATAATATCAGTTTTGCTTTAAAAAATCTTCGTAATCTATTTCCTTTTTACCTTCAGGAATTACACGTTTTATGATAAATTGGTCATCTTTTAAGATGGCTAATTTTATTTTAACTCGTATTTTTTTGTCTTTTTTTGTAATAAAAAAATATGTTCCAGGCCAACCGAAGTAAGCTCGGTATTTATTGTAGTTTTTGATTGAATCATTTGTTAGGTCAAGCTCTCCATCTTCTTTGTTTATTTTTTTACAATAAGTTGCTTTTTCTTCGTCTTGTTTTTTAAGAGTGATCGTCTTATTTAATATTTTTGGTAAAGTCTCACAGAGTAAATCCCCACCCATTTTTATCAATGAATTCCTTAATTCTTCTTTGGTTTCATTTATACCAATAGCAATTTCCTTTTCTGCAATAATTGGACCGCTATCAAGTTTGAATTCCATTTGTTGAATGCTTACACCTGTTGTCTCATCTCCATTTAATAGTGCAGATTCAAGAGGTGAAGCGCCTCGGTATTTTGGAAGAAGGGAATAATGTATATTTATTGTTCCCAACTCTGGAGTTTTAATAAGAGCGTCTGGAAGTATTTTACCGTAAGCAACAACTACGTAAAGATCTACCGAGGCAGATTCACGTGGTAAACTACGAAAAGAATTTGCTTGGGCAGATAATTTTTCTATAAATTCTGGAGTAATTTTTTCTGGTTTTAAACAAGTGATATTGTGCGCTTCTGCCCATTTGGAAACAGGGCTTGGAGTTAGATGAAGCCCGCGACCAGCGGGTTTGTCGGGGGAAGTTATTATTACCAAAGGCAAATATCCATTATCAAAAAGTATATCAAGTGTACGACTTGCTATATCTGGTGTACCCCAAAACGCAAAATTTAAATTATTCATAATTATTCTACGAGAATTTCTTGTAAATCTTTCGCTTTATCGATGAATAATATTCCATCTAAATGGTCTGTCTCGTGCTGAAATATGTGAGCTAGCAAACCAGATCCTGACATTTCGAATTTTTTACCTCGTCCATCATAAGCTTCGACTGTTGCGCGAGTTGCACGTCGTACTTTACCGTAGATCGGTCTGATAGAAAGACATCCTTCAGACATGAGTTTTTTGTCTTTAGATATTTTTTTAAGTATTGGATTTATAAAAACAAGATTTGGTTCTCTTTTTTTATTTTGGTCCAAATGTTTTACTGGTTTTTCACCTCGGATAAAATCATCATCAAATATTTTACTTGAGACAACAAATACTCGAAGAGACACTCCTATTTGTGGAGCGGCAATAGCTACACCATCATACTGAGAATCAAGTGCCTCATTCATTTCAGCTATGATACTTTGTATTTTTGGTTTTTTGATACTATCTAAAGAAATATCTTTCGATATTTTTCGTAATATCTTATCATCATTTTGAACGATTATAACCATTGTAGTACAAAATTTAAATATTAATTATTTTCTTCTTCTAATTCTTTTATTTTAAATTTTTTATATATTCAAGTAATTTTGGAAGTTTAACAGTTTCTTGCGAACGATTACTCATATCACGGAATATAACAGAATTCTCTAATGCTTCTTTTTGTCCAAAAATAATCGCATATTCCATGCCGAGTTTTTCAGCAATGGCGAGTTGTGCGCCTAAGTTGTCTTTTGAGATTGATTGAGCAATTGGTACTTTGCCTTTTCTCAATATTTCAATAACGTTCAATGATTTTAATTTGGCGTCAAACCCAAGTTGGATGAAATATATTTTTGGTTTTTTAATTATTCTTGGCGAAAGTTTTGCAAACCATGGAGATTCAACGATCCTGTCTACTCCGATAGAAATACCGACAGCAGGAACATCTTTTTTACTACCAAGTTGGCGGCCTAGATAATCGTAGCGGCCTCCGCCGGTGATTGTTATTTTCTTGCCAGTCTCAGGATCTTCTTGCATTATCTCTATAACTGTTCGTGTGTAGTATGAAAGACCACGAACGAGACATTTGTTGATAGTATAAGGAATTTCCATTTGTTCCAAGTATTCAAGAACTTCTTTAAAATGTTTTTTGCAATTTGGACAAAGGTGAGAAATACTTTCAGGTGCGCCCTGATTTAATTCAACTGTTTTTTCTTCTTTGGAATCAAGAATGCGAAGAGGGTTTGTCTTCAATCTTTCGCGATCAATTACAGGAAGGACGTTTATATTTTTCTTATAAAAAGATACTAACTCTCTTATGTAAGAAGCACGGCATTCTTTGTCACCGATAGAATTTATATCAACTGAAAGATTAGTTGCTCCGGCCTCAAGAAGAATAGTCCAAGCTGTTTTGATAACAAGTGCATCGAGAATACTTTTATCACTTCCGATTACATCCATATCAAATTGCCAAAATTGGCGATAACGACCCTTTTGAGGATTGTCGTGGCGGAATACTGGTCCATAACTATAGAACATTACAGGTTGTGGGAGAGCTTGCATGCCGTGTTCAATATAACTACGCATGATTCCAGCAGTGTGTTCAGGGCGGAGAGCGAGATGATCACCACCTTTGGTTTTGAGTGTATACATTTCTTTGTCCACTATATCAGTACCTATCCCTATTGAAGAGGTGAATACATCTTCTTCTTCAACAATCGGAGTTTCGATTGGCTTGAAGCCGTAGTATATTGCTATCTCTTGGGCTTTTTCAAAAAAACCTTGGAACTGATAATATTGACTATCGATAATATCGCGCATTCCTTTCACGGATGAGAGTGGCCCTTTGTTTGTTTTTTTCTTGTCCATAAAATATTATTTTAATTCTTTGTAATATCCTGGTAAGTAAGAAATTTCTTTTAGAGGAAGAAGACGTAGATATGCTCTTCCAACCATCAATTTACGAGATAATAATCCCCAAGTGCGTGAATCAGAACTTCTATTTCTGTTGTCTCCCATTACGAAATATTCTTCTGCTCCAGTTTTGTAATTGCTTGTTGTTCCGAATGGTTCATCGATATATGGTTCTGTGAGAGTAAAACCATTTGGATTATCTTTGTTGATGATTGTAATTTTACCACCACTTATGTTTATTTCTTCATTTGGTAAACCTATAATTCTTTTTATAAAATATCTTTTTGGATCATTTGGATAATGGAAAACGATAACGTCACCACGATGGGGCTGGCCGATTGTGTAAGAAAGTTCATCTACGATCAAATATTCACCATTGTGAAAAGTAGGGAACATCGAATCTCCGCTTACAACAAATGGTTGAGCGACAAACATTCGAATAGGTATCACGATAACAAGTGCGATTAACGCGAACTTGAGTAACTCCCATCCCTCTTTAAGGAATTTTTTAAATGTTGACTTTTCTGGTGTATTTACATCACTAACTTGTGCATTATTGTTATTATTTTCCATATATGGTTCATATTTTACCACACAAATAGGATTGACAGAATAGGAAATTGTGTGTTATTTTGATATTATATTTATTGATTAGAATGGCTTCTTTCTGAATAGCTCTTCTTGAAGGGTACGCAAATTTTTTACTAAAAATTTCCTCAGTTTTTGCGTCGACACGCTCAAAAGCCCCTTCAATAAGACTATTCAGAAATACGCCTGTTTATGATATTATGTATTATATGATACTAATTGTTGGGTTGGGAAATCCGGGTGAAGAATATGCCACTTCAAGACACAATACAGGTTTTATTGTGCTTGATAATATTTTAGGAAAAGTTGATTGGAAACAAAGTTCAGGAACTAAAGCTCTTTTTTATAAAGAGAAAATTGGTAAAACAGAAGTAGAATATTTCAAACCGCAAACATTCATGAATAACTCCGGCGTGGCTGTTTCTTTTGCACAAACGAAACACAAATTAAAACCAGAGAATATTATTGTTATTTATGATGACATAGATTTGCCACTTGGAAGTTATAAAATTTCTTTCAATCGATCATCTGGTGGGCACAATGGTCTCGAGTCAATAATAAAAAAAGTTAAATCAAAAGAATTTGTTCGTATTCGTATTGGCATTTCTCCATCGACACCATCTGGTAAACTACGAAAACCAAAAGGAGAAGAGACAGTTCTAAAATTCTTACTTGGTAAATATAAAGAAGATGAATTGAAAGAATTAAAAAAGGTTTCCAAAAAAGTCGCCGAAATTATTGGAATGATTGTGACAGAAAGCCGGGAAAAAGCGATGAGTGTGTATAAC
>JANYAX010000003.1 GCA_025361085.1 Candidatus Nomurabacteria bacterium
GAAAAGCAGAGCTTTTGGCTCTGCTCATCCCATATGGCTCGACATGGCGCGCGAGATACGCGCCTTTTGGCAAAATTATTTAATTGCCAATAAAGAGCACATTTATATACCGAATTATAGAGATGGATTGTTTAAGATAACACAGCCGAGTGAGGCGGAGATGGCGGAGTTTGCTAGTTAGTGGACCACTTATTTCTTCCTGTTATTATACTCAAGCAACTTTTTCTTGAAATTTGCTCCTTGTAAACAATTATTTACAAGAAAGAGCCGTCTGTGCATAACCACTTGTTTTTATCCTTTTTGACCAGTATAATACTTGTACTGGTCAAAAAAGACATATTTTGACCAGTAGAACCAAAATAATATGCTAAAAACCATAGTATCCAATCAAAAAAAGCAAAAAGAACAGCTTTTATCCCTTGCTTATATACAAAGAAGTAAAGAACCATTTGCACAGAAATGGCTTAATTCTGATTTAATAAAAGTGATACTTGGTCCCCGCCGAGCGGGAAAATCTGTCTTTTCTTTGGTACTCCTTAGAGATCGACCATTTATGTACTTCAACTTTGATGATGAAGTCATAGCAAGTAATGGTGGAATAGATACCAATGAATTGATGAAGGAGTTGCATGCGGAGTATGGTCAGGTCAAAACTATTCTCTTTGATGAAATACAAAATCTTCCAAACTGGGAACTTTTTGTGAACCGCTTGCATCGTGAAGATTACAATCTTGTACTTACAGGATCAAATGCTCACCTTCTTTCAAAAGAACTTGCAACCCATCTTACAGGCAGACATATGCCAATAGAAATATTACCATTTGATTTTAATGAATTTTTGAAAGCAAAGAAATTTGATACTAATCCTGAATACAGAATGCTTCCAAAGAATTATGGAGAGTTACTTAACCTCATGGAGAACTACATGGTGAATGGTGGTTTTCCAGAGGTTGCTGTAAACAATGCTGATCCTAGAGATTATCTGGGTGTATTGTTCGATGCGCTCCTATTTAAAGATGTGGTGAAGAGACATAAAGTGAAACTTTCTACTCAAGTAGGAAATCTCGGTTCACATCTCATAAATAATTTCTCAAATTTGTACACGGTCCGAAAAATAATGGACGTATTAAATCTTAAGAGTACAACAACTGTTGAAAAATATATTGATTACCTTGAAGAGGCATACCTTATTTTCTCGTTGCATCAGTATTCTCCAAAGTCTGTTACTAGAATAAAATCACCTCGTAAAATATATGTCGTTGATAATGGTTTTGTCCTTGCAAAAGCTGTTCAACACTCGCCAGATAAAGGAAAACTCATGGAGAACCTTGTTTTTATAGAACTTGTTAAACGAGGCAACAAACCAAACCGTGAATTGTTCTATTACAAGACTCGTAATGATCGAGAAATAGATTTTTTGCTTATGAAAGGACATGTGGTAACAGAACTTGTGCAAGTATGTTTCGAATCAATAAACCCCGACGTTGAACAGAGAGAAATAAAAGCATTGGTAGAAGCAAGTGGTGAATTGAACGTCAAAACACTCACTGTGCTTACTTGGGATGAAAAACGTGAAGTGGAAAAAGATGGTCTAAAGATTTCCTTTAAACCCCTACACGAATGGCTGAAAGCCTGATCGTTTCGAGGCAGAGCCTCTCTGCTTGGCAACGAATATACAATGATGAGGGCGTCGATGGACTTCTCACCAACAAAGGCGACCTAAAGCGACAGGAATCGTTTAAAAAAGGGGCATTGTCGAGCAGATAGCCAAAATTATATCTCACGACAAACCACAACGTAATTGTGCCTACTAGATAACTACTTCACATTCTTCGCCACTCGCTCCAACAGCACTTTCGGAAAGTGATCCTCCTCCGCTCCTCGCAAGCTCCTCCTTCGCAAAGTTACGGAGGACACCGTCGGAGCTCTGGCGGGACGAGTTGGTATGGTGAGAGCGACCAACGGTCTGTGCGCTACATATTCTTTTTTATTCTGATAGGTGTGTCTTTATAAATGATCTCCCCGAACCAGATTTAAAATAAGTCTCAAGCTTAAAAGCAACATACTTATCATGAACGGCCACATAGAAGTCTAATTTCAATGGTCTTCGATTCATGGTAGCAGGAACGTTTCCCTTTTTATGTCTATCAAAGCGTTCTTTCAAGTCACTCGTACAGCCAACATAATAGCCATCCTTACATTTTAAACTGTATACATAATGCATATATTTGTGTCGCCTTAGCACCTTCGCGACTTCGGCATACTAAAAGCGGATTTCATCACGCCGTAGCTACGCCGTTACAATGAGCTCGCCTACGTCGCTTCGCTCGGCGCTAGCAAAGGACGGTGTGGAAGACGCTGGGGTTTGGGACAAGCGGATTTCACACCGTCCTTTCTCTTCTTTATTTTTTGCTGAATTAAATTCTAAATACTAGTTTGTGAAATGAACAAAAACTATAGGATATTTATTGTTGTACTTATTCGTTATTTTGACGATTCTCGAAACGAACAGAATAAAAATCTTCACCATTCAAATAGGCAGGAAGCTTTTCATTTTTTGTTAAATAAAATCCTTTACTTTCAAACCACGATCGAATACGTTTATTCATTAGTAACGGATATGAAGTACTAGCTCGCGCTTCCGCTTCAATTGGCACTTTATACGCTGTTGCAACATCAAGCACTCTTTCCATCATCTTACGAGCAAGCGGTGATCCTCTAAACTTGGGAAGCACAACCATATCGTATATATGAGCCGCCTGCTCTCCGTGATTAGTTTCAGATTCTTCCGGAAGAACTAGCAAGTATCCAGCGGCTTCGTCACCTTGGCGAATAATAAAACTTGATGCCGCTCCAGGAACCTCAAGCTCTCTTTGTTTACGTAATACATCGACTATATGAGCTTTACCTTGTGTCATGCCAACAGGATAAGCTTCCGCTTCCATTTTCGCGATCAAATCTGCATCACGCTCAGACAGATTCGCAAATGTAACAATTTTATCTAAAGACTCGACACCCCTAATTTTTGGCATATCATAAATTTGACCTCCAGTAGCATCTGAATATGATAATCTTGTTTTTGCACGATAGCTATTTTTTTCCAATTTTCCGCCCGGAGGAGTTAAGTCAGAATAGCCAGTGCCAACCTTCACTGGCTTGCTCGTGTATTCAGTCCAAAAAGTTTGATACACTCTAGATAAAAGAGGAGAAAGATTTTTGTAATTATTAGCGACCTCAATATTGTCCAGGACAACCACATCACTTTTATCTTTTTCATTAACACTATCAACGACAACCGATTGTGCAATGATTCGCCCATTATAACGAACTGTAAAATATTGAGTGGAAGGGTTAAACATGTAATCATCATTTTTTGAATCACCAAATGGCATACAACAATCTGTATAATTTCCACATACCCACCCTTCGGGATCAGATTTTGCATGTACTTGAGCTTCCACAATTGGTCCGACATCTACTTTCTGCTCACGCAACAAACGAATAACTTCTTCCTCCAAATCAATCGGTACAGCATTGAGCAAATCAATTACTTGGAGTTTTTTCCCGTCTTCCTCTCGCCCTTTCACCAATTGATTCAACGCGAAGAAAAATCCTTTAGGATCCTTAGCAGTACCTCTGATTTTTTGTTTTTGTGAACCTAACCCCTCTCGCAGAGATTCGGTTAGCGCCCGCCCAACAAATGTTCGTGAGCGAGGAGTAAACGGCTGTTCTTTGTCCAATTTTCCCTCAAATAAATCTTGGAAATCAGCACGTTGTCGCATTGATTCAAGTGCTGCAAGATTAAACCCTGGTGCAGAAGTAATTTCCAACAACTCTGGTGGAAATTTAGACATGTCTATATTGGATTCAATTCCCAAAATTCGCTTTTTAAGTTCCCTGACAGACTGTATTGGCCCCGAACTTAAAATAGGATCTCGCTCTTTACTGTAACGAGGCAACAAATTTATAAACTCTTGATTCTCGTCCATTGTCTCGATACCACCAAGTATTGACCTAGCATCTGCTACTTCTAATTTTTGAATATTTGGGCTCCACAAAAGAACATCGTGCCAGTTTGCTATTCGCCCATCAGTTCCACGAGTAGCATTGAACCGCATTAGATAACCCTGCATAAGCTCACTGCCGACATGTTCAGCCGCTCCCTTATACCAATTCCGTATTTCTTCAGTTTGACCACTTAGACAAATACGGAAATCCATATCTGCTTTTCGTTCCGGTGCTTTACTAAATAGTTCGGACCACAGCTTACCTTCATTGCTAGCACGCCACGTTGCATACTTTACTAGTCCATTTGGGTCGAGTAAAACATAATCACTCGCATATTCGTAGTACAAACTAATTTCTTCGGGTGAAACCGCCTTACGCAATTCAGGTGACCAATCAGAAACCGCAAACTCAAGATCATTTTCAATTCCTCCCTTAATCACACCCTCGAGGTAACGTTGTTTATCATTAGAAATAGCTATTCCACGCAAATCTTGCCCGCGCTCAAGCGCTTGAATAATTAACCCCAGTGTTGCAGCTCTCCCTTTTTCTTGCTTTTGTTCACCATATGCAGGTTGTTCATCAACCCCTTGACCTAGTAACGCCACGATTATATTTTTATGTTTTTCTAGATACTCTTTTAATTTTTCTTCCGGAACATCAGCTTTAGAAAGATCATATCGATCCCAATTTACACTACTATCATTACGATAAAATCTATCTTCTGGGGTACGACTTGGACTACTTTGCCATACTTGCTTAGCCAGCCAGTGCATTCGCTTGCCTTCATAGAATAAATCTCTAGATTTTCTTACTCCCATTAGTTCAAGCCAACTTTTATCTTCCGCTTTTTTGCCAAGCTTTGCACGTGCCACCTCAATTTCACTTTTATTTCTTTCTTCAAGATATTTTAATAGACCAGAACGCTCTAAAGTGTAAGCTTGATGCATTTGTTTCTTTAATTGATCAGGTTCAAGTTTAGCTATATCAAAATGCATTGATTGTAGGATAGAAAGACCTGTCAATTGTTCAGAAACATTTCGGTCGTCTTTATGTAAAACCTGCTGGGCTTTTTCTACTCCAACTAATTTTATAAAATCATAAATCTGATCAGCGGGATAAAAATAAGGGCTTTCCTCTCCTCGTCCGCATAAATATTTAGAGATTACTTCTTTCTGTGCTGGCTCTAAGGTGTCGATAGCTTTTCTTGCTAGAATGTCGTGAACTCCCGACTTTGCATCTCGAATGACTGAAGTTCGATTAAAATTATCTGTATCAATAACTGGTCTGTTGTGTAAATCTGAATAAAAGAAATCCAGCGATGTTCCTGCTTTTTCTTCCGCATTCGGCTCTCTTAATAATTGCTCAACCCGCTTAGAATTTTGTCGAAACTCCTCATAATCTTTTTGGGGATTCTCTCCCATAAGTCCGTATTGCTTTGCAATTTTTTCATATTTAAAATGAAGCTGGTTTTTTATTTTACCTGCCGGTACAGCCGTAATCAGCAATTCTTTATTTTTGGGATATTCCAGTAAACTCTGAAGAAAAATATCCGTAGCCCATTTTTGCGACTGCTCGCGGATTTCTTTTTTTTCATTATCTCTTAAGAATTGATCGTAACATTCATACCAGTCCCCTTTTTGCTTTTCAGTTACAGGTTCACCATAATTTTCTACATATCTTTTTTTAACTAATTCACCATATATTCTTTCGGGTTCTCCGCTTTGAATCAATTGGACATTTGACTGTATATCTTCGAATCTTTTCTTTACCGTTTGAATAAGCGCGTTGGCGTTCGTCACATCTCCTTCAATTAATTTACTTTCTTTCTCATTCCATACACGCATACCAAAGTCGTTAGCACATAGATAACGATCCTTTGCTCTAAAATAATATCTATGCGGAAACTTACTACCCGCACCTCCCCCTACATTTTTTCGTGAATCAATGCGTAGAGCATCTTTCGCATAAGAAAGCGCAAGTAAATCGCTTGAGCTGATTTCATAATCAGAAAGCTGTCTTGCGTTTTCATATTCAGAAAGTTGTGTTCCTTCGGGATACTTTTCATCCGTCTGAAAAATAGCAGGTTTGCCATCTTGCTCGAATATATAATAATTTGCACCTAAAATTCCAATGTCTTTATTGGTTATTCCTAATCGCTCGATAAGCTGGGTATGGTTCTGTTCAGTAGACAAAAAGACAGGAAGTAATTGCTCGAAGTTTGCATCAACGTAATCCTCAACATCTTTATCAAATTCAAGACGAGTAAGTGGCTGTTCTGCCTTTGCAACTCCAAAACCTTCAGCAAGTTCAGGATGTATTCCTTCCGTGCTTCGTGGAGAACGAATATGATCAGAAAGACCTTCTTCTATCTCTTTTTTCGCTTGCTTTTTTGAATAATCCTCTGGAATTGAAAATGATTCGCGCATAAAATTAATTACTAATAATTATTGATAATTAGCATAATGATAGCAATTTTTTATAGAATATGCTAGTATAAAAATGGTTAAATTTTCTGTTCAAACGAGCAGAAAGTGCCGAAAGGCAATGAAGACAAAGACAACCTCCTAGAGGTACTGTCTGGCGGAGTAGAACACAGGTTCTGCTCCGCCTAAATTTTTATCCTAACAACACCCAACCTAGATATCTTTAAAATAGGACTGTAAAATTTATAAATATTCTATCGATTTTGTTCATTTCACAAACTAGTATTTAGAATTTAATTCAGCAAAAAATAAAGAAAAGAAAGGAGCGAAGGCGCAATGCCCCATAAAGACAGAGTCGCAAAGTGACACAATATTTTACCCCTCAGGATTCTCGACGAAAAAAGTTCGAACTTCAAGTAAAAACTGCCGCCGTAGCTACGCCGTTACAATGAGCTCGCCTACGTCGCTTCGCGACTTAGGCGTAGCGAAGGCGGGGAGTGTGGAACGAAGTTGGAACTTTTTTGGCTTGTAATATGTCTAAAATGTAACCCCCAATTTTGCTGTCAGACCAAAGCTGAAATGACATCTGTTGTAGTCTGAATTAATGTGTTCCTGTTTTATGTGCTCGGCGAAATTTTTTTCAAGAATTCCATCTTCTCCAAGGATGATCTTTGGGTGGTATCCTTGGCGGTTTTCGTGTC
>JANYAX010000013.1 GCA_025361085.1 Candidatus Nomurabacteria bacterium
AATATTCCTACTACGCTCTACTAATGTATCAATTCTCTAAACTGCGGACTTCGGTTTTGCGAAACTAATTTGCGGGAAGGGATTCGCAAAACCTCGACTTATTTCCATTTTGCCTTGAATTCTCTTTTGCCGTGCAGGAAGGTGCGGGAGGAATGCACGGAATTCCAAATTCAAAACCCAAAAGGAAACCTCGGGCAAGTTACATATTTATATTTCCGTGATTCTCTAACGGTTTTAAAAAGCACCCTCGGCATCCGCCTCGGGCATTTCCGCTATGGCTACTCGCTCCTAAGTGCCTATGAGCAGAGACCAAACGGCTCAAATACCGGGGAAATGAGCCGTTGGTTCTGTGCCTCTTGGGGAGAGGAAGTTTCCTCTCCCCGGGTCGGACTTACTCCTGATTACAGGAGTTCTAGTCCTCGCCATCCCCACTCCACGTTTTTCATATTATTGTTTATCTTGTCGCTTTCGCTACTTACCTTTAGATACTTCGATTATCCACGGAGCTCATCCATTTAGCCACTGGACGCTCATAGCGGAAATGCCCGAGGCGGAAATACCGTGCTTTGCCCCAAAAGACCGCAGGATTACCTGCGGTCTTTCTTTCCCACCCGTGCGTGCACGAAAACTCACTCCCTTATTAGATTTTAGAATAGAATACAGATTTTCCAGTTTCACCCTCTTGTTTTATTTTTCCTTCTTTTTCAAGTTGTGATAAATATCTTGTTGATGTTGCATCTGATACATGCAAAAGTTTCTCTACTTCATCATTTGTTATTTTAGATTTCTTTGTTAGTAAATTCATGATCATATCTAGCTTCTTTCTTTTTCTAGATTGAATTGCATTTCTTGCTTTAATTAATAACTCACGAGCAAGATTTTTAGTTTGAGAAAATACAGAAACGGTTGTGATTGTTTCTTTTGTTTGTGTAGGCTCGGGTTGTTTATTTTCTGGAGCTTTTTCTGGTTCAGAAGGTTTTGAGTCAGATATGGTTTGTTCTTGTGGGGAAGAGACAGGTTCGGGTTTAATTTCTGGTTCAATGGTTGGAGTAGAAGTTATTTCTGGGGTTTTAACTTCTGGGACTTCAATTGTATCAGGTTCTGTGGTTATCGGCTCATTTACTGGTATTTGAGCCGTTGAGGATCCTGGAATTTGCACAGACTCAGAAACGGGCTCAATTTGAGCTTCTATTGCTACTTCTTCGTTTGGTGTGATTTTATCTGCCATATATAGATTATATCAAATAAGGCTTATTTTGTAAGGCAAAAATGCTTGACATTTAACTCGAAAAGGAGTATAATATGAAGAGTAAGGTTAAATAGTTATTCACAAATTACTAGCATTTATTTATAAAACCTGCTATATTATTTATATCACGCCCCCCGGAGAAATCTGGGGGGATATTCGTTTACAAATTTCATTTTTTAATTTTTCTACTGAACACATAAAAAGCCCTTTTTGTGTGTTATATTCTTTACCTTTATGTCCCTTACCAAAAACAAGAATAATATTTTTCCCTTTTTTAATTAAATCATCTACAAGTGCAGCATAATCACCATCCCCACTAAACAAAATTAGGTGTTCAAAATCATTAGACATATTAAAAACATCACGAGCAATTTCAACATCAAAATCACACTTACGACGCATTATGGGAAGCAATAGGCTGGTTTGAAGATTTGAAATATTTAAATTTAATTTCTTTAATTCACTATCAAGCTCTTCAATCAAATCATATATATCATTATAAATAGTCTCGTCTTTTGCATGATAAGCAGGATGTTTTCCAATCACAACAGACCCGCCATTACCGTCACTTTCAATATCTGGTTCTGTCTCCTCTAGTCTTTTTTTTATTTTATCTCGTATTTCAAAAAGTTTGTTAGAAATCTCGGTATTTGTTATTTGAATAGTATCAAGCACATCAAAAAGATTTTTAACAATTTTCTTGAAGTCAGATTTTTCTAATGAAACTGGAACAAACTTAACTTCTTTTGTAATAAAATTAAATCCGATAGAAGAAACTTCAGCCCCGAAATTTTCCGATCGTTTATCTCCAATTTCAATTCCTTGATAAAGTCTTATGTCAAAAATTTCTGGATAAGTAGATAAATGATCAAAGAGTCTTTTTGGATCAACTTCCCATCCTAAATCTTTAAACCAACCATGAACATTCGCCCAATCTATTGCTACAAGAGTTTTACTATTTAATCTAAATTTAAAAGGTTCCATTTATATATTAAATTATCTTATTTGAATAGTATATCTAGGGACAAATTGTTCCCCCGTCATTTCTGCAATTTCAATTCTTTCAAAAGAAAAACGTCGAATACCATTTTTACTTCTATCCCAAGCAAAAAGACCATCTTCTCCATTATCATAACTAAAACTATATGGTTCAATATATCTCCAACCTTCGCTTGTTCCATCTTTTTCACGATAAATAATCCTAATTACTCTATTAGCAAGGGCTGAATGTCTTATTGTTTGTAGAATATTTTGATTCATAAAATTATCCTATACACTTATATTATATCAGAATTAAAGAATTTAAAGTAGATATAGTCTTGTCCAACGCACATTTACACCCAAATGAAAATGGATTCCAACGTAAAAGGAGCCCAAAAGGGCTCCTAAAACAATGAATCAATGTATCATATCAATATATGACTATGGACATAATAGATGATCATTTAACAA
>JANYAX010000021.1 GCA_025361085.1 Candidatus Nomurabacteria bacterium
TGGAAGAGTTTGAATGAATATTTAATGTGGTACAATTACGAAAGAATACATCTGGGAAAGTATCTTAATGGTATGATTCCGATTGAGAAGTGGCAGAATTATCAATTAAAAGTGTCACCTCTAAAGGTTAACTGAACAGTCTAATTAATTCTGATCGTTGACAAAATATCTTTAAGGGCTAGGATAAAGAAAAAGCTTTTTGTTATGGACACTATAATGCAAATGAGGTTTATTGACTGGTTGGATTTTACACTGGCAATAGCTTCTTCGGCCATCCTTGTTTTGGGAATCATAAAACAAGAAGATAAAAGCCAAGTAGCATTTACTTGGACTTTATATGTAATACTCGATGCAGTCACAATGTTTTCGACCAAAGGAGAAAACGGTTGGTACATAATGCAATTTGGTTATGCGATAGGTTCTTTTGTTATGGCTACAATCCTTATTTATCAAAAACGATTTGTATGGGGTTGGCTTGAAACAATAATTTCATTGCTTATACTAATTTGTCTTGTACTCTGGCAGATTTATGGTTCATATTGGGCTGTCCGATCAAGTATTTTATCTGAAGCAGGCGTTGGGATATATCTCATCATTAAAACTTACAAAAATCCAGTGGTGAAATATAATCTCATTGGATACATCGGATTTTTGATGACAAGTATTATCGCAATGTTTGCAGCGAAAGATTGGAGCGTCGAACAAATGGGGTTCCCATTTTGCGAGACAGTTCTTAATGTTATTATTGTAATTCCACTTATTAAAAAAAGATTGAGGGCGTGATGGCGAAATTTTTTAACAAAAATTTCGCCATTTTTGATACATAAATGTTATAATAAAATTATGATTCCAGAATATTTTGCCTACTTTTGTTTACTCTTCGGTTTTGTCGGCTCATTTTATTATATAAGAGATATCTTTCGAGGAAAAGCAAAGCCCAATCGTGTATCTTGGATTTTCTGGACGATTGCGCCATTTGTCGGTGTATATGTCGGGTATAAATCAGGAACTAGCATCCCCCTGCTTGTCTCTACCTTTGTCGGTGGTTTTATTCCTTTTCTCATTTTAACCGCTACTCTTTTTAATAAAGATTCATATTGGAAGACAACAAAATTTGATATCTTGTGTGGTCTTCTTTCTTTAATCGCAATCATTATTTGGATCACAACCAAAAACGGAGTGATTTCATTATCTTTTGCCGTTCTCGCTGATTTGTTCGCAAGTATCCCAACAATTATAAAAAGCTGGCAACACAGTGAGACAGAAAATATCGCTCCATTTTCTTTTGGAATATTAAATCAAATAATAACTTTTTTAATCATGACAAATTTCTCTTTTTTAACCCTCGCCTTCCCTATCTATTTTGTCCTAACTAATTTAGTAATTATTCTCGGAATAAAAAGAAAACAAATTAATACACTTCTTTCTGGTAACAACTCTCACAATAAATAATTTCTGATCGATCTGACGAATATGGGGATCTTAATTCTTTTCCGCATTTGTCACACTTGCGGTCATAAAGCTTCGGCATGGTCATACGAGAAAATCTTTTATTCTCCCGACATTTTGGACAATCATGAGGTAGAGGTAATTCTAATTTTTTAAGTAAATCAAGTTCACCTTTAACAATTTTATAAGCACGTGAACAATTTGAACATTCAATAATTTCATTTAAAATCGACTCATTAACTTGCTCAATGGTGTCTGGTAAATCAAATGATTTAATTGATGTTCTGTAGCTAGAAATTTCTGAATCATCCCAATCATATCCTTCGGCCAAAGCTTCCTCTTTAGTTTTTGGGAAAAATCTCATAGCGTTTGATTTATTATAAGGAAACATACTAAATTCTGGTGGAAAAAATTCACCATATGAATATTTATGACTTGATTTACTAATATAAGGATTTAATCTCATTTCTTCTACAATCTTACTCTTTAATCTTTCAAATTCTTCTTTTGTATATTCCTTGTTTAAAATACAATTTTTCTTTCTCTTTAAATTAGCACAACCAAAATTATTCTTTCCAGAAATATTCCAGTAACAATATTGCAAATCCATTACATCAGGCCAACATTCACATGAAAAAAATACCTTGCTTGAATTTTCACCAACAACTGTCGCTTCATAAATTAACTCTGCATTGTTTCCCCATCCAGAATAATCAAAACAATCTTTTACGGGAACTACGGTAACAAATTGACAATATTTACAATCTTCTCCTCCATTTAAAACATAACTTTCCTTTGAATTTTTTGAGGTAAATATATAATCACCTGTGACGTTATAACTAAGTGAATGGCCATGATACGCCCGAAATGGCTTAGTTAGCCAAAAAGCAAAAGCTTGATCTTTTAAATAATTTAAGGTTTTCCAAGATTTTAAATTTAATTCTTTTACTTTTTTTTCATATTCATCTTTGGAATATTTAATATTAAAAATACAATTTGATGCCCCACTTAAATTCACACAACCGACACAATTTTGACAGTTGTAACAGTTACGACAAAACCAAACATTTATACAATCATCACATTCATCGGAAAAAAACGTTTGATAGCATCGACCTAAACCAACTGATTCATAGCAGAGTTCTGAATAAAAACCACGAATACAATCAGAACTATGTTTTAAAGTATTTAACAAAGTCGAGTAATAAACCGTATCACAAAAATCGGCCCAAAAAACCATAAAACAATCTTTGGACCAAGCAAGAGCATTTGCATATTCACAATTTTTATTACTCAAATATTCACTCGTCAGAGCTGAGTGCGGTGTTCTTTTAATTAAATCTTTAATTTGTTCCAAAAACGACCTATTGGGATCATAATCTATTCCATACTCTGTTCCATCCCAATCGTCAGCCCACCAACATGGTTGACAGTATATTGTAAGTTTTTTCTCTTTAGAATATAACGACAATGTTTTCTTCCCACATTTATCACAATTTCGCCAATATAGATTCCAAGTATTCTGAAAAGAAAATCTCCTAATCATCCGACACTCCGGACAAAAGGTTGGAGGCGGCACTTTTATCTTCTCATAAAACGAAAAATCATCTGGTTCGATGGTAAAATCGTGTTTGCAGTTCTGACATACCCGTAGTGAGCCTGTCGAATCTATTCGATTTTCTTCTTTGTATTCCATATTTGTCATTTTGTCATTTTGCAAAATGTTTAAATTAATACACCTCCTTCTGATAACACTCCTTACAATATATTATCGGAGCCCGACTCTGCCCCCAATGAGTCCTAAATTCTTTCCCACACTTATCGCAAATACGATTCTTCAAGTGCATATTGTCTACCCAAAGATTTAACTTTTCATTTATCCTACAAAATGGGCAATCATGAGGAATGGGGAGTTCCATCTTTCTTAAAAACAGTAATTCCATTTCTATGATCTTATACCCTCTTCCACATTTTTCACAACCAATAACTTCTTCTAGAATATCATCTTTAACATCAAAAATGCTACCTGGTATATCTTTTACAGCTTTAGTTATTTTATATTCATTCTTATCTATATCTAAATAGTAACTACCTATTTTTTCTATTTCATCTTTACTTAAAGGATTAAATAACTTTGCAAAAGTTATATTGTAAGGAAATGGTGACAATTCTATGGGGAAAAATTCACCGTATTTATATACGTTCCCCTTCTTATCTTTATATGGCATTTCATCCATGTGCTTTATTATCTTTTCTCGAAGCTTCTTATATTCTTCTTTTGTATACTGTTTATTTAAAATACAATATTCTGCTTTTCTAGCAGAAATACATCCAAAATTATTAAATCCTCCCATAGCCCTTTTACAATACTCAGTGTTAGAAACATTTAGACCAGTAGCTACAGAGAATTTTATATCCGAGGCATGTTCAAAAATGTTTGATCCTTCATAAATATTATGCATATCCTCTCCATAACCAGAAACATCATAACAATCTTTTTGATCTTTTCTCCATAGCATTTCACAAAATTTACAATCCTCACTATCAACAACATCATAACATTCATGACAGTTCTTTGAATGAAATACATAACTACCGGAATAATTTACAGATAAAGTATCCCAAACTGGCTTTGGAGAAATAGTTTTCCAGAAATCATCCGCTTCAGCTTTAGCCTTTTCATATCCATTATGGGTAGATAAATTATGTTCTTTTAAAATCTTCTCATATTCATCCTTTTTATATTGCTTATTTTTAAAAAAATATTTTTTATTCTTCAAACCGCTACAAATAAAACAGTCTTGGCAATTTTCACAATCACGCACAAAAGCACAATCTATACAGAAACGATTGTTCCCCCTCGTGCCAACACAATTATTACTCTTATAAAGACACATGCAGTCATAGCATGAATCAACATCCATCACCATAGAAGAAGAAAAACTCTCACGACTTCGTGTGACAGAAGACCCATAAGCACACTCTTGACTATTGTCGCTATTAAAGGTTAGATAGCAGTTTTTTATATATGTAGAATAATTATTATAAGGAAACCCTGTTATTGTGTTTGAATTTACAATTAACCCAAGTAGCGGGACCTTATGCATAAGGTTATTCCACTGTTCAAAAAAAGGACAGGAGAAATCATAATCTATCCCGAAATCCCTAAAATCCCATTTATCACTGTACCAACATTTTGTACAATATACTATATATGGAGCATCAGGAGGATAAACAGATATAAACTTCTCTCCACATAAATTACAATCTCGATGGAATAAACTAGTGAGATTGTACCAAGCAAGTCTTCTTTGTCTTCTGCACTCCGGACAAAAGGTTGGAGGCGACACTTTTATCTTCTCATAAAACGAAAAATCATCTGGTTCGATGGTAAAATCGTGTTTGCAGTTCTGACAGTTTCTAGTTTCCATTTTTATTTAAAATTGATGAATGAAAAAGTTCAGGTTTATATGGTTCACCTTTTATTATTTCCATCTTAGGGATATTACCATTTTTTATTGATTTACTTAAACTTTCATATAAAGCAATTTGATCGTAGCCAATATACACAACGTCGGGCTTAACTTCTTTTAGAGTATTATATGTTTCGAGCTCTGGGTCACCTAAAAGAACTAGATCGATGTCACTCACTTTCAAAAGATTATTAATCCTTTCAACTTCATTTTCTTTTGGAACTTTATTTTTGAGCTCTTTAACAACATTGTCACGCGCGACAATAGCCACAAGGTGATTGCCTGCTTTTTTTGCTTCTCTTATAAATGAAAGATGACCTTCATGTATTCCGTCAAAAACACCAAATATTGCGACTGTTTTGTTTATCATATTTTATTATTCAATAACTTCCATCATCCACTCTTTATAAGGGTGATTTATTCTACGGACATCAACACCTGCGATAAGTGGGACACTATAAGTATGATATTCCCCAATGAGCTGAGTAACATCATCGAGTTTTAACTCAAAAGTTGTAATCAAAAGCATCGCTTCTGGAACAACTTGCATCTTACCTTCCCAATTATAACAAGATGATATAGGCCAAAAGTCAACACATGCAGCTATCTTTTTACTGACAACTAGCTCTGCGAGCTTCTGCGCCTCGTCCATATTTTCGCATGTTGTATATATAAATACCATAAAAATATAGACAAATTAAACTGCGACCTTTGCTTATTAATTGTACCATTATAATGATAAAGGTCTATAGTTGAAATATTAATTAAGATTTTGTGTGATATGCTAAATTTAAATTAGTGGTTCTCCTCCTTTTTCTCCTTTAACCTCTGTTTTATAATTTTCATCTTCATTTTTTGTCTTATTTCCACCCGTAATCGCAGCTTTTTCTTGAGCAGAACGGATGATTGTTGCTTCTTCTTCGGCGATTAACTTCTGAGCCTCTCCGGCAGGAATTGCGTATTTAAGGCGAGATGCTTCGATAACTTCTTGTCGGTAAGATTGATGAGTTGCGGGCAGAACTTTCAATGTTTCAGCAGAAAATGGATCATAACTTTCTCCATCAATAGTCATTTTAATAAAGAATTCACCAACTCCTAGGTTGATCATATCTTTGACTTCAAATATTGGAGCGAAATCGGCTTTGAGCTTAACTGCATCATCACCACCTACACGGAATGTAATCATCGAGCCAGTGTTACCAAGAACCGCTTGTTCAACTTTTGGCAGAAGCTGACCGACGTACTGGTGCGCAACGATAAGATTGATTCCATATTTACGAGCTTCTGACAAAATGTTTTCAAATGTGTCGGTCACAATGTTTTGAAACTCGTCGACATACAAATAAAAATCGTGACGATCTTTTGGCTCAAGTTTTGCGCGCGCCATACCGGCTTGCTTGATTTTTGTCAGAAACATGGCTCCGAAGAATGAAGAATTCTCTTCCCCGATTTTCCCTTTTGAAAGATTAATCATCAAAATCTTCTGCTCGTTCATGAGTTGCTCCAAATCAATTTTGTTTTGTTTTTGTCCGAAGATATTTCGAAGCATCGGGTCTGAAAGGAATTGCCCAAGCTTGTTGACCAAAGGAATGATGGCATCGGTATCGAACTTTTCTGACCAGTCGGCGAATTCAATCGCCCAGAATCTTTTGACCATGTCGTCTTCTATATACTCCACAACTTTTTGACGGTAGTTACGATCGGTAAGCATACTGATCATCCCACGCATTGTTGCATGTGGGTAATCGAGAAGAGCTAAAGTTGTAAAACGAAAAACGTGCTCGAGACGTGGAGTCCAGTTGGCTCCGAATTGTTTGCGAAGAACCTCAATCAAACCTTGAGTGAGTTGATGCTTAAATGCTGGGTCAATATTTGCAAGTGGATTAAAAGATGATGGAAATTCAATATCACCAGGATCGATAAGACAAACATCTTCGATTCTATCTTTTGGAATAAAATTTAAAATATCTTCAATTAGCTCCCCATGCGGATCAATGATGCAAAGCCCTTGCCCGTAAGCAATATCTTGACGAACCATCAATTCAAGAAGTTTCGATTTACCAACTCCAGACTTCCCGATAATATACATGTGACGCCTGCGGTCGATGCGTTTGATACCGAAAACAAATTTCTTTTCTTCGAGAGATGCCACGTAGTTAGTACGCCCAATGAAAACAACATCACTTGGGTCTGACTTCCCTAGAGTTGGTAAATCTGGAGGCGGCGGAGCATATTTAATTATTTGAATTTTATTTGGCTTGTTCAGCGACATATGTATACATATTGTATCAAATTACATTAAAAAGGTATAATGTATGTATATGAAATTTAAAGAAAACATTCAAGTAGAGAGAAAAGAAACCGTTTTTGAAGAAGGAGAAAAATATATTAAAAAACTTGGGCCAGATCTTATCACTGGAGCAGCTGACGACGACCCATCTGGAATTGCCACTTATTCACAAGCTGGAGCCCAATACGGAACAAGCCTTTCTTGGCTCGCGTTATGGACTTACCCACTTTTGGCATCGGTACAAGAAATGTGCGTTCGAATAGCTCTCGTCACAGGACGTGGGCTTGCAGCGAACATAAAAAGAAATTTTTCTAAAAGAATACTTTACGTTTGTACAATTCTTTTATTTTTTGCCAATACATTAAACATCGGAGCCGACCTCGGAGCAATGGCAAAAGCAGTTCAACTCATCTCACCGAATATTTCGTTTGTTTTTTTAGTCATCGCTATTGGTCTAGTAGGGTTGTTTTTAGAAATATTAATCCCTTATAAGGAATATTCAAGATATTTAAAATGGCTAGTTTTAGCTGTTTTTTCATATATTCTTACTGGTTTAATAATACACATGGATTGGTCTTTGCTTTTACGTGATGGACTTATTCCGCAAATAACATTCTCAAAGAATCAAATATTATTGATAACTGGAATTTTAGGAACGACGATATCTCCATACCTATTCTTTTGGCAAACATCTCAAGAAGTTGAAGAAGAAATATCTGAAGGAAAGACAACCGCTCACATGAGACGTGGAACAAATAAAACAGAAATAAAAGAAACAAGAATTAATATTTGGGTAGGAATGTTCTTAACCAATATTGTCATGTTTTTCATCATTGCGGTGTGTGCCAACACCCTTTTTGTAAATGGAATCACAAATATAAACACAGCTGCCGATGCAGCTCTGGCACTACGACCACTTGCAGGCAATTGGGCAACACTACTTTTCGCGATAGGAATTATCGGTACAGGGCTACTTGCTATTCCAGTACTAGCAGGGTCAGCAGCGTATGCGATTTCAGAAAGTTTTGGATGGAAGGAAGGTTTGTATAGAAAATTTAAAACAGCTCATGCTTTTTATTTCGTTATAGCTATATCAATTATCGTGGGAATATTGATTAATTTTATCGGAATAGACCCAATAAAAGCACTTCTCTACTCTGCAATTGCAAATGGAATAGTCGCACCGGTCTTACTAGTATTTATTGTTAAGATTAGTAGCAGTAAAAAAATAATGGGCGAATTTAAAAATTCTATTTTCTCTAAAACGCTCGGCTGGCTAGCCACAGTTTTAATGGGAGTAACCGCAATCGCTGCTATATATTCTTTGTTTTAATATTTAATCAACGATAATAAATAAATTATTAAAATAATCGCTGGCACCCAGATGGGCCAAAGTATTACAATTAAATTATTTCTGTTGTCTTTTTCTTCATCATTCATTTCTATATATAAAACTAAAAATTTCCCCAGACTGTGGGAAATAATAAAATTAACATAATCAATTATTCAATTATAAAAGTATTATATCATAAACAACAAAATTATAATAATTCGGGATTAACACACAAGCAAAAGGCCATGTTCAATCTTATGAATATGGCCTTTTAGTATCTTGGAGTAATCATGATAATAGAAAGATTAAAGGGTTTAAAAACTAGGAAACAAATTTCTCTGCTTTTTTGCGACAATACTTACTACCACAACAATCAACAGAATTACCATTAATTGTTGCTTTCCATCTTGCATGTTGATCACAAAAATGGCAAGGTTTCTTCTGGCTCCAAGATACTTTCTTAAAAAGAACTTTCTCTTTGGACATTTGTATATAGATTAGTAAAACTTACCTTGATTTTAGACTTAATAATTTAAGATGTCAAAAAAAGATTTTTGTACCTTTGAGGTTGCAAAAAAATAAAAATATAGTAATATACTGATTATGGCTAATCCAAATACTAATTTGGATGCCCAAACAAATTTAGTAAAATTTGTTTTAGGGGCCCTTAGCTCATCTGGTAGAGCACCTCATTTGCAATGAGGGGGTGGCAGGTTCGAGTCCTGTAGGGTCCACAAAAGCATACATCATTAGAAAAATGGGTCGCGCGCGTGCGCGCGATAATCTGGCGGGGGTTAATAAAATCCGAATTGGGCTTTTGGGCTAATGCGAATTCGGTGGGAGGGCAAAATGAGATGGAGATGGATTTGTCACGCAATGTTTGGTTCGTTCCAATTTTTTTGAAATAGTCACGAATTTCAAAAAAATTGTCGCTAGAAATCAATTGCGTGGCTTTTTTTATATCTAAAATCCATTCCCGCAAAGGTTCGACCCAATTATTTCTTTCCACTCGGGCGGAGTCTATTTTCTGTGCGAGAGATACTTTTTGCTTCAACAATTCGTTTTTCTTGGCGAGATAATTTTCTTTTGGGATGTCACCGTCTAAATATATCGTAATCAAATTATCGAGCTTCTTTTGTATCTCTCGCTCATTATCTTTAATCCGCCCGACATAGCTTCCCGACGATACTTTCGCTTCTTTTTCCCATTCGTTCGTTTTTTCTTCCATATATTTTATACAGTCGTCGGGAAGCGTAATCTCCTGAAGTCGTTCTCTTAATTGAAAGACAAGTAAATCTTCTCGCAAATACGATTGTGAACAATTTCCTTTTTTCTTCGTACAACGATAGTAACGATACCGTCCGCCGTGACCATTACACCATTGAGCAGTTATCATACTTCCGCACTCGCCACAACGAAGAAGTCCGGTGAAAGGAAAATTGTGACCAACTTTTGTTTTGCGAGGTCGAGAATGCTCTTTCAATCTCATTTGAACGGCTTCAAATAATTGTGTGGAAATAATTGGCGTAAAGCTTCCTTGATAAAATTCGCCCTTGTGTTTAAGCAAGCCGATATATACTTTGTTCGTGAGCATTTCGAAAATGGAAGCTTTGCCAAGTGGCGTTCCGCTTCTCGTCACAACACTATGTTCCGCCAAAAAGTGAGATAAAGAAGGTAGAGTGTGCTTACCCGTGGCGTATTCTTCAAATGCTTTGATAATTATTCGCGAAAGAACAGGATCGGGTTCAATATTTCTCGTTCGTGGATTATTTAGATAGCCACGGGGTGCTTTGGTAAGCCACTCTCCTCGCCTCACTTTTTGGCGGAACCCACGCTCAACATTTTGTTTAAGATTATCGGAATAATATTTAGATTGTCCGAACGCCACTTGAAGCATAAAGAGACCTTGCGGGGTGGGTTCAAACCAAAATGTCGGAAAGCGCAAAGAAACTATTTTGGTCGTGTCCACAGCATAGATGATGCGCCCGCCGTCTATACTATTGCGAGCAAGTCTATCGGGATGCCATGCTAAAATTCCAACTCCGTCCATCGATTCAATGCGGGACATCATCTCGCCAAATTTTTCACGACCCGGTTTCTTTGCACTTTTCGACTCTTGAAATTCCTCAAGAATTTCAAGATTTTCTTTACGCGCGAATTCGCGTAATTCGAAAAGCTGAGCTTCGATACTCATAACCTGATGGTCATCGTCTTCGGTTGATTTTCGCGCGTATAGAAAATATTTTGGTTTAATCATAATTTGTTTTTAGATATTAAAAAAGAAGAATCCATATCTCATCTCATTTCTGAGCCTATTGCCCACCCACCGAATTCGCATTAGCTCAAAAGCCCAATTCGGATTCTATTAACCCCCGCCAGATTATCGCGCGCACGCGCGCGACCCATTTTTCTGACGACGTATGTTTCTGTGGTGAATTACTGACCTTTGCACGAACTTATTTTGAACAAAATGAATGATAATCTTACGCTCGACTTTCGTATTTACTCTAATATTAAAACTACGCTCTACTAATGTATTAATTCTAAAATGAATTCAAGAAAGGACTCGGAAAATGGAAACAAAATTTTGGGGATGTGGATTTC
>JANYAX010000015.1 GCA_025361085.1 Candidatus Nomurabacteria bacterium
TTTTCGCAAAATATGCGCAAACAAAAATACGCAGATTTTGGATGAAATTGCGTTTGTTGGAAGAAGTCGAACTCAGGGTCAGACCCTAATAACCCTAACGCATATCTAGAAAGCTTATATTTGTAAATAAATTTTACAAATAAACACCATGCGAAAAAATTGTTAAAGTTATTGGGGTCTGACCCACTTGAGTCGACTTACGAAACAAATGCAAATTCGCCAAAATATGCGTATTTTATTTAGAGGTTTACAGAGACGGCAATAGTACGTTGTGTTCTTCTTGAATTTGTAGAAGTACAAGTATCAGAATATCCATTTGAAGTAAATGTCGTTAGAATTTTTACCTTATGAACGTTCACAACAGCACAAGAATCTCCAAAGTTCAAAGTAAAATCTGAGTCTCCTGTGTCTAATCCACTAGCTGTATCTGTTGCCAATATTCCATTAAATCCAGAACAATTAAATCCTGGAGGTGGAGCCCAGCTTTCACCATTCAAACCTACTTCTGGGGGTATAGAATATACTGCTGAGTTATTTCCTTTTATAAACGGAGTAAACTCAGTAATGGGAGTTCTAGCATCATAGTATGTTTGGACTTGTCCATAGAACACTGCATTGTGTTTATTGATTCTATCTGAGAACATTGCGCACTCAAGACCACGACTAGCAGCAGCAAAAGCTCGCACAGAGTCACGAGCAAAAGTAGCGAGAGCAACCTCTTTGAGTGAAATAGCAAAAATACCCATACTCATCGCAAGAATGATACTTGAAATAAGAACGGAGAGTAGAAGCACATAGCCTTTTTGTTTTTGCTTTTTCATATTTTATAAAAGGGTGTTCATTGAAGGGAACCAATTCATTATTGTGTCATTTATTTTTATTGTCTTTAGCAGACTTCCTGCATAATATGTAACAATTGATTCAACTAAGTATTCTCTATTTGTAGCACCTGAGACAGGAGTTATCTTTATCATGCGTGTCATCTTCGTTTTGGAATAACCAGGTGCTATTCCACTATATTCCGCTGTATTGAATTGTCTATAAAAACCATTTGTATCATTTACATAAACCCTATGTTCTTCACCAGCACAAACTGCGGCACATGGAACAATAACACCATATCCAGTAGACTTCCATATAGATGTATTTACTGCATGAGCAAGTTGTTTTGTAACATCAACTATGCAGCCATTCGTGCAGCCTGTTAAACTTTGATTCCAAAGCACTCCTGCATCAACTTCTGCTGCATTATTGTCTCTTATACTATGAACAACTTCAAGCCCTTCTTCTGCCAAACGAGATGCTACTATTTCTTCACGTGCATAGCCTGCTGTTTTTAAACTTCTTGCAGCCATGAGGAATGGTCCTCCCATTGCCATAATAAGAACTGTGACTGCTACGATTGTCTCTACCAATGTAATACCTTTTTGCATATTAGCTTGGAGTTATTATTTTAAGGTTCGGTGTTCGTGGAGCAATAGTCGTCTGAATTGAAAAAGGTCTAGCATATGTTGAAACTCTAGCAATACCACTCATTAGCATTGTTACGACTGGTTGATCACCAATTCCACCAACATCACCAAGCGTGGTTCCATTTACAAAAAAAGTCATGCTTGAAACCTCTACTTCAGGTGCGGTCATATTAACATAAGTAATTCCCCCATCAACACTTCGTTGTACACTTTTTGAAATGCCATCATATTTATATCTGATTTCAGAAAGAGTTGGAGAGCCGGTAATTGGACCATAAAAACGAATACAACTATTTCCGCCAGTACCGGATGTTGTAAGCAGGACAGTGTTGTCTCTCATAGTATTCATATCAGTACCTCCACATACACAATCAGCGTTACATCCACCATCAAATCTAATACCCATTCTCATTGTACGAGACATTGAGTCAAGAGCACTATTTGCATTATCCATAACAACTCGAAGAGATCGGGCTTCTCTTGAGGTCTTGTTTAGAGAGGTCAAAGCTCCAATGGCAACAGTAACAACTACTGTAAAAATCGCAGTTGATACTATGATTTCTATGAGCGTAAAACCTCGTTTTACGCGAGTTCCACCTGTCACCCTGGAAGGGTCTATGAGAGTGAAGCCTTTTTTATTCATAATAATATTTTATCATATAAGTAATTACTATTTGACAGTGACCTGGCCTGTAACATAGAAAGTGATTGTTTTTTTATAACCTTTAGCAGAGCTAATTACAATTTGAGCCGTTGAGTATGGGACAGCTGCTGAACCAACAATGGTTTTGCCAATAATATTAGCATCTGGATTTGGACGCTTGAATACAATATCAAACATGGCGGCTTTGTGTGGAGAATCTAGATATTTACAGTTAATACCATCAGTTGTACCTCCCGCAGTGTTACCACACAATGCAGAGATAGTAACTCCTTTCAAAAGTTTAATTGTCCTTTCACATTCATCTGCCGCATTGCCACAAGAACCATTTGTGTCAAACATTGAATCACCATCTAAATCTGCAAAAAATATTATCTGAGAGGAGCTAGCTGTTTCAAAGTGAATTCCATACCCAGGGAATGTGCCGTTTACAGAACGCTTTACAGAGAGCGCACTTACTTGTGCCTCGTGACCAAATTGAGCAATCTGGTGAGCTAGAGTATCTACTCCAATACGATTATTGAAATTAGCATAAGAAGAAATTGTAATAGTTGAAAGTATACCAAAAATAGAAACAGCTATCATTAGCTCAATGAATGAAAAGCCTCTATTTCTGCTTGATTTTGGTAGGCGAAACATATAGAATTATTATAGCACAGGAGAGAGGGCAAGAGGCAATAGGCATAGGGCAAGCAAAGGATTTGTTTCAAAAAAACTTTCACAATGTGAAAGTTTTTTAAATCTAAGCAAACTAAGTCTGCCTCGTGCCCATTGCCCCTTGCCTGCATTTATACAAGTGACAAACTCAAATTAAGTACATTCCATCCAAAGAAATAAACTAGTACTGTAGCTAGTGCAAGAAATGGTCCAAATGGCATTTCTGTATGCATACTTCCCTTGCGGGTTATCAATAGATAAATTGATGGGATTGATGCGAACCAAAATGCGAAGATAATTGAAGAAAGTCCTCCTACTAGGCCAAGAAACCAGGACATTCCCCACACTAATTTGGCGTCACCTAGTCCCATAGCTTTTCCTTTTGAGAAATACCAAATAGCAGCAAGCGGAAGTGCTAAGAGTGGGGCAGCTGCCAAATCCATCCACCTTGGTGTTGATACAAATAGTGGCATAAGCGTTGGCCATTCCCCTGCTACAGAACGAAGGACGAGTGAAATAAGGCCAGCAAGTGCAAAAGTAATCGAAAGCTGATCTGGTATAATCTTATGTCTTAAATCATAAGCAGCTATAACCACAAGAGTAGCAAGAGCGATTGCGTCAATTACAAACCTTGCAGCAAGAAATGGCTCTATATTGAATATCGTAAAAGCATAATGCTGAGCTGCCATAAGAACAAGTAGCCCTGTCCCTCCCTCAACTATAGGGTATTGCATTGAGAGTTTTGACTTGCAATATGCACATCTTCCGCGAAGAAATAAAAATGAGAAGAGTGGTATTAGCATGTACCACTTGAGGACCGTACCACAAGACATGCACTTACTGCGACCTCCTAGTGTGCGACCGCTACCCATTCGTAGAACTACGACATTAAGGAATGAACCAATAATAAGACCGAAAATAAATATTATTCCGCTGTTAGCAAAATATAATGTAGGGCTGATATCCATTACAGTAGTATAGCATGCAATAATGAGTGGCTGTTAGTGAATATTCTTTAATGGCTGTGGACAATATTTAAATAAAAAAACCACTGAAGTGGTTTTTTTGAAAACTAGTTTGTGATATCGTAACATCGTTCACCTGCGGAAGTCGATGGTTGTGCAGCGGCGGCGGTAGCATCACAGTTTACGCTTGTTCC
>JANYAX010000030.1 GCA_025361085.1 Candidatus Nomurabacteria bacterium
TCCTCATTTTAGCCGGATATGCCGGTTGTTGATTTCTGTTTGCCATAGTTATGATTCTTATTAAATTAAGGTATTAAAAGCTAGTTAACCTTTGTCACCCCAATCTAACATATTTGTCACCCCATATGGTTAACTGAACAGTGTTTTGTATTTTCTACTAAATAATATATAATTACCTTGTGTAGCTGTTGTGTGTTTTAGCCAGCGGCTGCACTCACATATGCAATTGTGTTGGAGTTTTGCACCCGCTGGCTCAAGCACATAAACAAAAAGTCTCGCGCAAGCGAGACTTTTTGTTATCTTCATTTTAATAACTGCGTAATTAACGCTACAATTTGATCTTTATCTTTCGGATTACTCTCGGCGACAAGAAGAGTAAGAGTTGTAAGTGTCGCGGGATTTATATTTCTGAAACCTTTGATTTTCGTCTTCCTTATAAACCAGACAAAGGTGAAAGCTCCCGAGCGTTTGTTTCCATCTACAAACGGATGATTCTTCACCATGAAATACAAAAGGTGTGCGGCTTTTTCTTCGGCCGTCTCATAAAGAGGTTTGCCTCCAAAAGTTTGCATAACATTCCCAACAATTCCCTCCACGCTTCCATTTTTTATTTCTGATGCAAATAAATCAGTCGTTTCTCCTTTTTTCATTAATTCATTTTTTAAATCAAAAATAGCTGAAAGTAATTCATCTCCTGTTAGTTTGATACTTTTCTTTGTGACTCCTTTTATTTGAAGTAATTCTTTATCATAAGCATCTAGCGATACCCAAGTACTTGCAAATTCTTTGATCAATTCAAGAATAGCTTTAGGATCAAGAGCAATATGCTCTGGCAACAGATTCTGGATACTTGCAACAATCTGCATGAAAGAATCATAATTCTTTGCTATCTGTTTACGGTTTATAGTATAGCCTTTTGTAATATGCTCACGTAAAGTTTTGGTTGCCCATTTACGAAACTCGGTAGCTATTTTTGAGTTTACACGATACCCCACAGAAATAATTGCATCTAAATTATAATATTCAATTTGACGCTTTATGGCTCTACCTCCTTCCATTTGAACTGTTGCATTTTTTGCAACAGTTGCTTTTTCGTCCAGTTCACCTTCGTTATAGATATTTTTTAAGTGACGAGAAATAACTGATTTATCACGACCAAAAACACTAGAGATTTGATCTAGGGTCGCCCACATTGTCTCTTTTTTAATATCCCCCTTAAACTCAATCGCACCAGAGGGAGCTTGATATATCACTATTTTATTTTTATTTATTTCCTTTTTCACTTTATAATTATATCATACACTGATACTAACCAAAGCACATAACAAAAAGTCTCGCGCAAGCGAGACTTTTTGTTTGTTTCTTTTATTTAAATAAGTATCAATCATAATCATCCAGAAAAATATTTTTTCTATTGTTCCGTCCTATCAGGTCTTTCCCTTGTTGTCAGATTTATTTTAAGACTAAAATCATTGTCTATTGTGTAGTCAATTGAGCTACACAATATCGCCTTTTAGCCCTTCTATTTTAAAAAATTAAAATAAAAGGGCGGTTTCAAATTGAATTATTCCACGAACAGCTTCCGCTACCCGTGCCTTGTTACGACTTATTCCCTGTCACCGAGCTTACTGTAGGCCCTCCGTATGGAGAGATTTCGAGCACTCCCGGCTCCCTTGAATTGACGGGCGGTGAGTACAAGACTTGAGAACGTATTCACCGCGGTATATCTGACCCGCGATTACTAGTAATTCCAACTTCATGGGGTCGAGTTGCAGCCCCCAATCCGAACTGGCGCAATTTTTATTAGGATTCGCTCAGGGTTACCCCGTCGCTGCCCGTTGTAATTGCGATTGTATTATGTGTGTAGCCCAAGGTATCAGAGGGACATGCTGACCTGGCGTCATCCTCCCCTTCCTCCCCGACCTAAAATTTCGTACTTCAACTTCGCTCAGTACAAAAACTTAGGTCGGGGCAGTCTCGTGTGACACTTATAACACACGACGAGGGTTGCGTTCGTTACCCCACTTAAGGGAACAATTCAAACCACGAACTGACGACGGCCATGCATCACCTGTCTACTAGTCTTGCGAGGGCT
>JANYAX010000017.1 GCA_025361085.1 Candidatus Nomurabacteria bacterium
CTCATTTTAGCCGGATATGCCGGTTGTTGATTTCTGTTTGCCATAGTTATGATTCTTATTAAATTAAGGTATTAAAAGCTAGTTAACCTTTGTCACCCCAATCTAACATATTTGTCACCCCATATGGTTAACTGAACATAACCTTGCTTTTTTTATTAAAGTAGTGTATGATAGCTCGATATATGCTTATGTAAAAAATACAGGGTTATAACCCTATATTTTTCTTTAGCATTTGATAAATATGAAAATAAAATCAGCTGTTAAAAAAATTTGTACAAATTGTAAATTAATTAAACGAAGTGGTCATCTTCGTGTTATTTGTTCTAATCCTAAACATAAACAAAAACAATAATTTTATATGAGAATTCTCGGTATAACTATTCCAAACAACAAGCATTTATATATTGGACTTACAAGTCTTTACGGTATTGGTATCCCTCGCGCCAAAGCTATTTTGAAAGAGGTAAATATTGACCCAAACATAAAAGCGGATACTCTAACCATAGACGAAGAGAACGCAATTCGTAAAGTTATAGAAACAATGTCTATCGAAGGAACACTTAAGCGTGAAATCGCCTCAAATGTAAAACGTTTGAAAGATATCAAAGCTTACAGAGGAATAAGACACATGCGTAGACTTCCCGTTAATGGCCAAAGAACAAAAACAAATTCTAGAACTGTTCGAGGTAATGTTAGAAAGACAATGGCATCTGGTCGCCGAAAAGAATCAAAAACTTAATCTACTAATCACTAGAAGCTAGAAACTAATAACATAAATATGGGAAAGATAAAAATAATAACAAAAGAAGAAGAAAAAGAAAAAGTTAAAGGAGAAGTTGTTGAAAATACAGCAGAAGCTACTCCAAAAACAGGAACAAAAACTCCTAAAAAGAAAATTGTTGCTGGTACTCTAAACGTTGAAGCTACTTTCAATAACACTAAAGTTGTTTTGACCGATAAAGATGGTAATACTTTGTTTTGGACTTCAGCTGGATCATTGGGATTCAAGGGTGCAAAGAAAGGTACACCATTCGCAGCTTCAAAAGCTGGTTCAATCATTGGTGAAAAAGCAAAAGCTCTTGGGATTAAAGAAGTTGATGTTAAAGTTAAGGGCGTAGGCAGTGGTCGTGAACCTACCATTCGTTCTTTTATGGCTTATGATATTGAAATCACAGGGGTAAAAGATGTGACGCCAGTTCCTCACAACGGACCAAAACCTAAAAAACCACGAAGAGTTTAGTTTAATTAAGAATTAACAAGAAAAAAGAGAATGAAAACAGTTCAAATGTATAAAATTTGCAGAAGATTAGGACCAGGTGTGTTTGAAAAATGTCAAACAACCAAGTTTGCTATGTCTGAAGCTCGTCACGCTAAAAATTTCAAAAATAAACGTCCAAAACCACTTTCTGGTTACGCTCAACAATTTGTTGAAAAACAGAAGGTTCGTTTTATGTATGGTATAAGTGAACGTCAGTTTTCAAATTACATAAAAGAAGCTGTTGCTCACAAGGGAACACCTATTACTGATTATCTTTTTGAATTACTTGAGAATCGTCTAGACAACGTTGTATACAGACTTGGTCTTACACATTCACGTCGTCTTTCTAGACAAATGGTCTCTCATGGGCACATTACCGTAAACGGAAAGAAAACTACTGTTGCATCACAAAGTGTACAAGTTGGTGACGTCATTGCTATCAGAGAAGGTAGCAAGAAAAGTGTATTATTCTCTGATATGGCAAATAAAATGAAAGATTATACTTGTCCTAATTGGTTAGCATTTAATACTGAAAGTTTATCTGGAAAAGTCCAGGGTAAACCAAAAAATATTGAAGGTTATATCGACCTCAATACAGTGCTCGAATTTTATAGTCGTTAGAGTAGCGTATGGTTAGTTTTTAATAAATAATTTTGAGAGCTTAAAGCTCTTCAACATCATATATCTATGTCTGATTTAAATATTTTATTACCACAGAAGTTATCAATCGTTAAAGAGGAAGATACGAAAGGTGTCTATGAAATCGATGGTCTTTACCCTGGGTATGGGCACACTTTGGGTAATTCTCTTCGTCGTATTATTTTGTCTTCTCTCACAGGTGCGGCTATCACATCTCTCAAAATCGACGGAGTTGATCACGAATTTTCTGTAATTGATGGAGTTAAAGAAGATGTTATTACGATTCTTCTTCATTTGAAGCAAGTTCGCTTTCGTTTAAATACAGATGAACCTCAAACTGTTAAATTGTCAGTCAAGGGTCCTAAACAAATAACAGCAAGTGACATAGAAGTTACAGGACAAGTAGAAGTTCTAAATGGAGATTTGTATATTGCTGAAGTTACAGGTAAGAACGCTCTTTCTATAGAAATGACTGTTGAAAAAGGTTTAGGATTTTTACCAAAAGAAATGCATCAAAAAACTAAAAATGAAGTTGGGATGATTTCTCTCGATGCTATCTTTGCCCCTATCAGACGTGTGGCTTATGAAGTAGAAAACATGCGTGTCGGTGACAAAACAAACCACAATCGTTTACGTATGACCATTGAGACCGATGGAACTCTCACTCCACGCGAAGCACTTGAAAAGGCAATCACGATTATGGTAGAACAATTACAGGCAATTGTTGGTTTTACTATTTCTCACAAAGAGGATGAAAAAGGAAATGAAAAAGAAGAAGAAAAGAGAAACGATAAAGATGATTCGAAAAAAGGTGAAAGCAATGAATTCACAGACATTTTAAAAACAAGAATTGATACACTCGATCTTTCTACTCGCACACTTAATGCTCTAACTGGTGCCAACATCAGAACAATTGGAGGAGTAGCAAGAAAGAAGAAAGAAGATTTATTAGAAATAGAAGGTATTGGTGATAAAGGTATTCAAGAAATTAAGAAAGTTCTTGGCGTATACGGAATAACACTAAAGTAAATCAGTAATTAGTCATTAGTAATCAGTAATTATAATATATGAGACATCACAACAGCGTCAGAAAATTTGGAAGAACAAGAAGCCAAAGAAATGCTCTACTTAAGGGTTTAATGCTTGCGCTTATTGCTCATGGCAGAATCGAAACAACAGAAGCAAAAGCGAAAGAACTTCGTCCAGAAATAGAGAAAATGGTTACAAAAGCAAACCTCGGAACTTTGGCATCACGCCGTTTGGTTATTTCTCGTTTGTATAATCTAACCGCAGAAGCAAACAAACTGATAAATGAGATAGCACCAAAATACAAAGAACGTACGGGTGGATACACTCGCATTACCAAGCTCCCACGTCGTGCAGGAGATGCTAGTAAGATGGCAGTAATCGAATTTATATAATATTATGGCAAAGATATATACAATTGATGCAAGTGGAAGGACTCTTGGTCGCGTCGCAAGTGAGGTAGCCAAGGCTCTTATGGGTAAAAATTTACCAGACTATGTCGCAAATAAAGTTGCAGATGTACAAGTCACAATCATAAACGCAAGTAAAACAAAAATGTCAGAAAGCAGAATGAATAATACTTTGCATGAAAGATATTCTGGTCAACCAGGCGGTTTCAAAGAAGAGACAAATGCTAAAATTTTAGAGAAGAAAGGATGGGCAGGCTTGTATGAGCTCGGTATTTATGGGATGCTTCCTTCAAATAAATTACGTCCACTTATGATGAAGCGCTTAACAATAAAAGATTAATTTTATGGAAAAAGAAAAAAAACCCACAGGAAAAGATAAGAAGTATATAAGAGCAATCGGCCGTCGCAAGACAGCTACTGCTGTTGTTCGTCTTACAAAAGCATCAAAGAATTCATATACAATAAATGGGCAAGACTTTACAGAATATTTCAAAACAGCAGATTTGAAAAAGATCATAACTTCTGCTTTTGAAACTGCAACACCAGTTGAAAAATACGAAGTAGTAGTAACTACAAAAGGAGGAGGGATACACTCACAAGCAGAAGCAGTTCGCCATGGTATCTCACGCGCACTAGTCATAGAAGATGGAGAATTACGTCACGTACTCAAGAAAGCCAAAATGCTTAAACGTGATCCTCGTCAAGTCGAACGTAAGAAATTCGGACTCAAAAAAGCTCGCAAATCACCACAATGGAGTAAACGTTAAAATAAAAACCCCTTTTGAGTCTACTTTATAGGGTATAGATCAAAAGGGGATTTTTTATTTTATTATATTATATACTCTTGTATTTATACAGATATATAGTAGAATTATTGGAAACTAAAAGAAAGGAAATTATGCCAAATAAAGTCATTAAATTCGATGGGTCGCAAAAGATAAGCCCCAATTCGACTTATTTTCCAGAACGTATGACTGGTTGCACTTGCGACCTACTTCATGTGGAAGGAAAAGGATACCAAATAATGTCCTTAAATTCCGATTGTCCTTGTTCTGGTCATGGAATAAATTCGTCCATAGATAGAACTTCAATCCTTGAAGAAAGGATTGGCAATGATGGTTGTTGAGACCAAAGAGATTTGAAAGGGAGGCGCACAGTCTCCCTTTTCATTTTGCAAAATTGTGTAATTTTTGTATACTGGTTAAACTACCTGTCCCGTACAAAGTCATAAATATAGTACGAGAGGGTAAGGTTTTTTAAAAAAGATAGTTAATTTTGATATTAATAATTAATTTATGTTTGTTCTGTAATCAGAACAACTTTGTATGGGATGAATGATGAAGAAATTAAAAATGAATCCTTCGACAAGGCTCAGGACGACTCTGGTGAGTCGGATGTGAGTTATGTGGAGAGTACCGAAGATGGGGAAGCTTTGCCAGTAAAAGATGTCGCAAAAAAACTTCGTGAAGAAATAAAACAGCTTCAAAAAGAAAAGGAGGAGTATTTGACTGGTTGGCAGAGAGCTAAAGCTGATTATATTAATCTTCAAAAAGAAATGGAAAATTCAAAAATCACAACCTCTATTTTAACAAAAGAAAAAATGACCGATAAATTACTTCCAGCTTTAGATAGTTTTGAAATGGCTTTCTCTAATAAAGATCATTGGGAAAAGATTGATAAAGATTGGCAGAACGGAATAACCTCCATATATCAACAACTTATTTCTGGTTTGGAAAAATCAGGTATTGAAAAAATTGATGAAGTTAAGATTCCTTTTGATCCTAGTATTCATCAGTCAATAAGTATAGTTGCAACAGATGACGAGAAAAAAGATCACACTGTTGAAAAAATACTTCAAGTTGGTTACAAAATCGGCGATTCCTCAGTTTCCTCAGGCCAATCCCGCGTCATCCGCCCCGCCAAAGTCTCAATCTACGAATATCGAAGATCCTGAATGATAATCGAAGGATAAAAAATAATTACAAAAAAGCAGTAAGATAAAAATATGCGGAAGTCCGACTTCCGATAATAGATATGCGGAAGTCCGACTTCCGCATATTTAAATCACAAATATCACAAACATCATAAACATCATAAATATCATTTTTCTCTACCATTTTATTTTCATCGTGCTATAATATAAATGTCATGATTAAACAAAAATCTATAAAGAAATTTTTCTTTAATTTTATTAAACATACTCTTATCGTTTTTGTCTCGGCTCTTACTCTTTACGGAGTTTATAGTGTCGTTCAAGCTGGGAACATCATCCCGCCCTCTGGTTCGCCATCGGCTTCGTTATTCACTCTTTCCGACATCTACACTCGCCTCACCACTGGCGAAGTTGTCACTGCTGGTAGTCACTCCTTTACTTTCACCGACGCACTTTCAAATAGTGGCAAAACTCTCACTGAGATTTACAATATCATCCCTACGATCAATCCTTCGAAGCTTCTCAACGACACCACCTATCTCGGCGTTACTGGCACCATCGTTCCGCAGACTCTCTCGTCGACAAATGTGAACGTTCCTGCTGGGTTTTACACCGATATAACCCTCGACTCTGTCGACACCGATCTTACTTCACTAAACATCAAGCTCGGTACAAATATCTTTGGTGTTGATGGTAGTCTCACACCTTCAGGTGGTGATGCCACTACGGCTCATGTCCTTACTGGCAAGTCATTCTTTGGTGATTCTCAATCAGACTGGACTCTCCAATCAGGCACCATGCCCGACAACTCTGGTCTTACCGATTTCACCCCGACTGCCACAGACGTTGCTATCCCTACTGGTTTCTATGATGGTGTGACCAAGATTATAGGTGATACGAACCTAGCCCCAGAGAATATCAAAAAGGGTACAACTATTTTCAATATTGACGGTAGTCTCACACCTTCAGGTGGTGATGCCACTACGGCTCATGTCCTTACTGGCAAGTTATTCTTTGGTGATTCTCAATCAGACTGGACTCTCCAATCAGGCACCATGCCCGACAACTCTGGCCTTACCGATTTCACCCCATCTACCGATGACACTCCTATCCCTACTGGTTTTTATGATGGAATTACCAAGATTCTTGGTGATTCCAACCTCATTTCGTCCAACATCCGAAATGGCGCAACTATATTCGGTGTTGATGGTTCACTTCTCACCACTCCACTTTTCGGCGATGATGATCCAACTAAAGTTCTAAACACTGCTACGAACCCAGGCACTTACGATGTCGCTACTTGTACGACCGATTTCAACACGACCAATCTTGACGTCGGCACGGTCAAATCCGGCACTGTTTTCGGTGATGCGCTCATCGGCGAATATCCATCCCTCTCTTACCCTCTTTCAGGTGGCACCGGCAACGACGCGACCGCTTCTCATCTCTTATCTGGCTATGAAGCTTGGAATAAAGCGGGGAACCTTATTACTGGTACAATATTGACTCGTCTCATTTCGCCAGATTCTGATGCTATTCTAGCTGGCAACTACGATGCTACGACGTTATCTACAGTCGACACTGACCTTGCCTCTTCCAACATAAAAGCAGGTGTGAATATCTTCGGCATTTCTGGCAAGAATAGTGTTGTCGACACTTTCGACGCCGACGCTATCGCCGGCAATATGCTCATCAATAAAACCGCCTACGTAAATGGCTTGAAAATTACTGGAACTATGTCAAACAAAGTTGGTTCAGCTACCATCTTCACTCCAAGCACTTCCGATCAAAATATCACTCAAGGCTACTATGGTGGAGCTACGGGTGATGGCAAAGTCCTCGGTGATACCGACCTCATCGCTGGCAACATTCGCAATGGTGTCAACATCTTTGGTGTTATCGGAAATGTCATCGCTGGTGTCGACACTTCCGATGCAACAGCAATAATTGGGGATATTTTGACTGGCAAGACCGCCTACGTAAATGGCTTGAAAATTACTGGAACTATGTCAAACAAAGTCGGTTCAGCTACCATCTTCACTCCATCTACTGCTGATCAAGCTATC
>JANYAX010000031.1 GCA_025361085.1 Candidatus Nomurabacteria bacterium
TGTGGCACCGGAAGGAATATTCGCCCCAGAAAATGTAAAGCTTTGATAACCTTTGTCATCTATGTAACTCGTATCTCCATCATTGCTTGTTGTGGCATTAACAGGGTTTCCGGTATTAGAGTCCCAATAGTTGTAGGTGCCAGTCGATACAGGGTAAAGGTTAGAAGAATTAGTAGTGATAGGCTGATCTGTAACTGATGCTGTTGCTTTTACTTCTACACCACTTACAGTTGAATTAATCGGAACGCCTAAACCATTATTGCCACCAAAATTATAATATCTTTGTTTATTTTTACCACTATCTGTGGCATATTTATTATCACTCGAATAAGCAAATTCTGGATGATTCCAATAATCAGTTGAAGAATATGCGTTTGGTGACATAAAACCTGTATCAGATAAAATATTTGCATAATTGACAGTTGAATTTGTGGCAAGAGAAGCAAGATAATCTTGTGTACTATTGTTGCTATTGGTTGCAGACGGTACAATATTACCAAAATGAATGGTATAAATTTCTGTACCAGCATTTTTTATATTGTTTGCGGTTGATGTTGCAGCATTTTCAGCAGCAATACAATTATCTGCTCCTGAACAACTAGGCCTATTGGTTTCGCCATCAGAAATTATTATTATTGCTTTTTTAAGTCCATCGTTAGTACTTTTCAACTCATCATTGGCTTTACTAATTGCATCATTCAAATTAGTATAACCTGTGTTATTAGTTAAGTTATTATCAATTAAAGTATATATAGAACTATAACTATTGGTTAAATGAGCAAGTATTTCTGCGCTAGTTTGATTTGTTTGATTTTGGTTACCATTTGCAAATCGTCCAATACTTATCTTTGGGTATAAAGAAATACTATCAAAATAATTTAATAAACCTTTAGCTGCATTTTTTTCATTATTAATATCATCAGCACCTCCCAAGGGTGGAAACATACTTGCTGTTCTATCAAGCATAATAGCTATGTCTGGTGGGGGAACTTGTTTTTTGAAGGCAATGGCACAGACAACGTTACTTCCTTTTTTAAGAACAACTGTACCATTATCAAAACTACCTGAACACTGAGAATCTCCAGAAGAAGGATCAGTGCTTCCTGCCCAATTCGACACATCATACCCAGAAATAGAGTTCACACTTATAGAAAAATTTGTGTTGCTATTTATTATTATGGGAGAAATTTTTTTACTTTCTGAGACTAGATCATAAACTTTGCCATTGAAGGTCATTTGGGTTTGGGGTAATGACGTACCATCAGAACTAGAGACAAAAACTGTCAATGATGCTGTTTGAGGTTTTAATGTATTTATTATATTACATGTTTTATAATCATTAACTCCTAAGGTTATATTGTGTGGAGAAGAAGAATCGCAATCACCAGAATAAGAAGTCATGTAATCAGTATCTTCATTTTCAGATACTTGATACGTCCCTGAATCTTTAAATGTAACGACCTGGCCAGAAACAACATCAGCTCCATTTATTTTTGGTTTGAAATCTTCTATAGGTTTTGCATTTTCTCCGTAAGAAAACACATTTACAATTATTTTTGACGGTGGGGAGTATTGTGGATTATAGACAGTAAAATTAGCTTCAATAGTGCTGAAGGCTCCATTAATATCTGGATAATTGGCACTAGCTGAAACATTGACAATTTTTTTATAATCAGAATCATAAACGGTTGGGTTAACTATTGTGTATCGACAGTCAACCGATCCGCCAGAATGGTTAGTGACTGAAGAAACATTTGGGTTTTTGGCAATTTCTAGTAATGCCAGGTTAATGCACGATTCAGCCATACCCTTACTGATTCTTTTATATTCACTATTTAAAGAATCAAACCTCGAAAAAAAACTGGATTGAGATACCATTGAAGTCAAACCAATCAATACCGCTGAAATTATTATAGTTGAAATTAGAGCGATATAACCATTATTTTTAGTTTTATATAAATTATGATTCATAATAAAAATTATTTACGAAGATATACTATTGATTCAAAATTTGAAGTCATAATTGCACCACTAGGCACATTCGTTTCTAGATTGAAACCATACCTAATTCCTTTTTGTCCATTTCCACTTGCAATATCAACAAAAGACAAATTTTTCAATCTCACAGCACTATTATTTAAAAGAACCTCAGGACCAGAATTTTTTACCCATACTAAATTGTCTCCATTTTGTTTAAATTCAAAATTATCTAAAGTGCTAGACACTAATAGTTGGTCTCCATTAAGAACCTGAGCAGTATTTGCCCCAGAAACAACCCAACTAATTTTAGCTAATAAAAACTCTCCTTCTTCCTGCATCATCACTCGGCTTTGATTTTTGCCGCTTGATTCAAGTATGCTGTATGTACCTGCAACTGCACCACTAAATAGTATACCAAAAAGAGCAAGGTAAACAATTAACTCAATAAGCGTAAAACCTGATTGTAATTTTAGTGTTTTATTCATATATTTATGGCGTTACTACTGATATATGACCATTATTTGAGGTATCATTCGATCCTATAAAAAAATTATTCCCTTCACAATCAAATACTGGCTCAAAAAGGGAACTACCAAACGTTCCAGAAGGAAGTGGTTCTGATCCCCATGGACTCATATTGGTGGAGTCAGAAACATTCATAACTGTAAAATTTGAAGGTGTAAGTAAAAAAGCGAGAGCTTCTGGAATTTGTAAAGTTTGAGAATTCAACTTTCCTCTGACAAAAATTCCATCTATACTTTTATTTATAGTTGAATCAGAATCAAAAACTGGTGGAGTAACTGTTGGATCACTCTCATTTAAAACAGACAATTCTGTACCACCTTCGGTTCTCCCTAAATACAGAGTATCACCAACCGCAAAGATACTTTTACCATTATTACTTCCACCATCATCATAACTACCTGCTAATGTTGGAGCCGATACATTACTAATGTTAAGAACTATCAGATTTCTACTGTCTGGGGTTGCGAGATAAGCATATCTACCACTAACAAAAATACTATTAATATCGTGCCCTAAACTTCCATTTTCTGGCCAATGCCCAACTTCAGAAAGTGACGACGTAGGTTTATGAACATCTATAATATGAAATTCTGGCCCAGTGGTGGATGATTTTAGACCAAGATATATATAGCCATTTTTATAAAAAATACTATTCCCGGCTGATCCACCTGTTACAGTCAAACTGTTCGGTTTTACAATCGGAAGATTAGTACTTACATCTATGACTTGTAATTGTTTGGTGGTACCTGCAGCAGCAACATAAGCGTAAGTTGTTTGACTCGCTGTGTCTTCAGAAACAGTAACGGCGTTTATTCCTGATTGTTTAGTTCCATCGTTGTCAATAAAACCTTCTGAAGTCAACTTGGGGTTACTTATATCACTATCATCAATATTAAAAACAAAAAAAGTCGGTGCAGTAAGTGATGTGGTCTTGCCAATTGCCACATACAACTTATCTCTGTATGCATCAATATCAGTAATTGGATAATTATCAGAAATACTGGCTAAAGATGAGAGATCTGAAAATTTTTCTTTGATATTTGGATTTTTCCAAGTCTCGGTATCTGGTAATATAACAGAGCTACAGGTATCACCACCAACAGCATTATTAAAATTTGTAATAATTGAAGATAAAATAGTTGAGCCATTAATTCCGTTGTCTTCGGGGAACTTAACAGTAGCTGTAACTAGTTTTGTAAAGTAATCTATTTGTTTTACATCTATACTTGAAACAAAACCGTCAGATGAAGTTATTGATGAAATCGGATTTACTAGATTAAAGTCCTTTCGACTATCAGCTTGAGCCTTTTCTAGCAGTCCTTGAGCAATATTTAAGGCCTCGGCATTTGATTGACTATTGGCAACCATGGATTGATTACCGAAAGAAACCATAACCACAACCGCCAACATTAAAATCAAAACAGTCATCGCAATAAGTATTTCGAGAGTCAGAAAGCCTGATTGTTTGTATAATTTATTTTTCATATTTTAATTATTCCAGTCAATTCTTCCTTCTAAATTAATATTAATTGTTGAAATATTCATAGCATCATCTTTCAAAACTACATTTTTTTCAGTTTCGCCATTTAGAACCATTAAATCACCACTCAATCGGTTGAAAATAATATCTATGGTTGATGTTGTATCAACATATACAGCTTTATTATCAAAATTTATTATTTCATTAAATGGGTCGTTGCTTACAAAATTATCTCCTTGGAAAATTACAAAAGTATTAGCATTAATATCACCCTTTGGAAAAAAATGAACTCCATGAGATTTACCATCTGGACAAGTTGCCCCAAAACAAACATTATTTACTGATTGAGCTCGAGAATGCTCCAGAGCTGAAACCAAAAGATCCCGCTCGTTTCGGAAAGAAGAACTACGATAATTTTCCATACTGAAAAAAAGTCCAAGGGATGCAATTATTGCCAATATGCCCATCACAACAAGTATCTCAACTAAAGTGAATCCATCGTTTTTGTTGTTTTTTATATCTTTAGCCATGTAAACCTTGTGTAATACTATAAATCGGGGTAATAATCGAGATAGCAATAAATCCAACCAGAATACCCATGAAAATCATAAGTACTGGTTCGATAAGGCTGGAAATATTCTTCGTGAAATCTTCAACTTCTGCTTCATAAAGATCAGAAAGATAGATGAAAGAGTTAGAAAGATTACCAGAACGTTCACCGACAGAGACTATTTGGGTTAAGACTTCAGGGAAGTATTCGGTATTTTTCGCTAAATAGACAGAAATCTGTTCTCCGCGGTTAATTGCTTCTGCTATTGCAGTAAATTCCTTTTTATAAACAAGATTATTTGAAACTTTAGTTGCGATAATTAGTGTCTCTCCAAAAGTTACGCCACTTTTCAAAAGTAAACCTATCGTTCGAGTAGAGTTGGCTAGATTATAATGCTTTACAACTGTTCCAATTATTGGAATTTTCATTAAAAATTTATCGAAATGGAAACGAAATTTTGGAACTTTTCGAAGTGTAAAGATAAAAACAAAAACAAAAAATATAATACCGATGATCAAAGCAATTCCATGATGAATCAAGAAACTACTAAGAACCATAACTATTCTCGTAGAAACGGGAAGGGCCATGTGTAAACTAGAAAATACTGGTACAATTTTAGGAAAAAGGTAAATCATTAGAAACCCAGTAATACCAAGAGTTGCCAGAGTAACAACAATCGGATAGACAAAAGCACTTTTGACCTTTTTTTGAAGGGCGTTTTTTTTCTTTAATTCTTCAGCTAGGTAGATAAGATTATCATTTAGAATACCAGCTGACTCACCAAAAGAAATAATATTTATAGAAAAGTCACCAAATACTTTGTGAAATTTCCCCAGACTACGCGAAAGACTATGTCCACTCGCAACATCTTTAACCACCACGTCTAGAATTGAATTAAGGCCCTTTTGTTTGGTCTGTTCTCGAATCATAATCAAACTTTCAAGTATAGGAATACCAGCTTTTAAGAGGAAAGATAGTCTCTTCATAAAAAATGTTTGCTCTTTTAAAGACATTCTTGAAAATAAAGATCTGTTTATTTTTTTAAAATTTGTTGTAGAAAAAATCTTTTTTTTATTAGAAAAATTGCTTTTTATATTTTTTCTCATTTTATTTACTGAAGAAATTTTATTTTTTATATATTCTTTTGTTTTCATTTTATTCGTGTATTACTCGTAATATCTCTTCAAGAGAAGTGATTCCTGTTTCTACTTTTTTAAAACCATCTTCAAACATCGTGGTCATACCACGACTAATTGCTAAATTTTTTATTTCACTAGCAGAAGCTTTCCTTAGGATCGCTTCACGAATAGCTTCATCGGCTACTAATACTTCATTTATACAGATTCGGCCCGAATATCCACTATTGTTACATTTTTCACAACCTTTTCCTTTATAAAAAACAAAATTATCTTTTATCAATTTTCCTAACAATGTGTCTTGTAAACTTTCTTTTAACGTTGGAGTCATTTGGTGTTTTTCTTTGCAATGTGTACAAATCTTTCTAACAAGTCGTTGGCCAATAGCAATTGAAACAGTCGACGCAACTAAATATTCTTCAATTCCCATATCGAGTAAGCGGGGCAGGGTAGTCGCAGCATCATTGGTATGTAGTGTTGAAAGAAGTAAGTGACCAGTAAGAGCAGTATTAACAGCAATATTGGCAGTTTCAGCATCTCTTATCTCACCAACCATGACAATATTTGGGTCTTGTCTTAGTATTGAACGAAGACCATTGGCAAAAGTGAGACCAGAACGTGAATTAACTTGTATTTGTTCTATCTCGTTAATCGAATACTCAATCGGATCTTCAATTGTAATTATAGAAACATCTGGGTTATTCAACATTTTTATTAAAGTATAAAGTGTTGTTGTTTTACCTGAACCAGTAGGACCGGTAGCTAGAATCATTCCACTTGACTTTTTCATAGCTGTCGATATTTTTTTCTTGTCACTATCACTAAAACCCAAACTTTCTAAACTAAAATTTTCGGCTTTATCAGAAAGTAATCTGAGTACAGCGTTTTCACCATGATAAGTCGGGACAATAGAAACACGAAGATCGATAAATTCATTGGTTGTAGGAAAGATGTATCTGAATCGTCCATCTTGAGTTGCTTGATGTTCATCGGTGCGAAGTCTTGAGAGTATTTTAATTCGAGAAATTATTTCACCATGGATATTCTTAGGTAATGGATGAGAGTCCTCTAAAACACCATCAATACGAAAACGCAAACGGACCATCTTTTCCTGTGGGTCAATGTGTATGTCAGAAGCATTAATATCACAAGCGTGTTTAATAATCTCATCAATTAGATTAATAATTGAAAGATTTACCCCGTGAGCTAATTCTTTTTCTATAATTTCATTAAATTCATCCATATAAATATAGGTTTTTTTGAGCTTAATAGCTTTGATAGGATACCACATATTTCGTTTTTTGGAAATACCCTGAGAAAATTAAGGTGGGGATATAAAGCGATAGAATTTAAGTAGAATTTGTAATAAATATTTGTTATAATTCGGGTATGGAAAAAGATCAATTAGATAGTTTATTGTATTCTAATACTCATCATTATAATGGAGACAAGAGTGACAGTTATGTTGATCATTATTTAGAGCAATATAGAATATATTTGCATATATTCAATAGTAGTAATGATAGAAGAAATAGATCAAATGAATTTTTTTTAGGATTAAATACTGCTATTATAGGTGTACTTGGTTATTTAGAAACTAAAAATCTGACTGACAACAATTCAGTAATATTTATATTTGCTCCTTTTGTTGGTATTGCGATATGTTATTGTTGGTATCAAATAATTATTTCTTATAAAAACTTGCACCGAGCAAAATTTAAAGTTATTCATAATATGGAAGAAAAATTACCTGTATCATTATTCAAAACAGAGTGGGAATTATTGGGCCAAGGAAAAGATTTCAGTAAATACAGAAAAATCTCATCAATCGAGAAAAACATCCCAATAATTTTTATTGTTTTATATACTGTCATTTTTAGTGTTAATTTACCTTGGAATTTAATTTTATTTTTCTTTAAATAATAATGACAATTGCAATAATAGGAGCATCGGGCTTTGTGGGTAAAAATTTAATAAAGTATTTATTATTGAATACTGACCATAAGATCAGAGCTATTTCGCCTGACGCAGAAAATATCGAAGTTGATGAAAAATATAAAGAACGCGTTCAGAAAATAAATGCGAGTGTTTTTGATTATAATAATATGCTTATAAATTTACTCGGGGTTGATGTTGCATATTATCTTGTTCACATGATGACAAATGACAAAAATAATTTTTATGAAAAAGAAAAAATAGCAGCAGAAACGACAGGGGAAGCTTTGAAATCGGCTAAAGTAAGCAGGGTCATATATATGGGTGGCTTGGGTAATGACAACGAGAAATTGTCGAAACATCTCTCAAGTAGACATAATACCGGTGATATTTTGCGCAGTTGTGTCGATGAAGTTATAGAATTTAGAGCATCCATGATAATAGGAGAGGGAAGTATTTCTTTTGAAATTGTGAGAAACATAATCGATAAGTCACCAATAATAATTCTGCCTAAATGGTCAAAAACAAAAACGCAACCAATAGGCATCGATGATGCACTTTTATATTTAAAAAAATCAATCGATTTAAAAATATCTAAAAATGAAATTATTGAGATTGGAGGGAAGGAGATAATGTCTTATGAAATTTTTCTTAAAAAATACGCGAGATTCAAAAATAAAAAAATAAATATTTTTCGTCTATCTTTCCTACCTGAAAAAATAGCGGGGGTTTTTTTGAATCTTTTCATGCAAAAAGATCAAGCCCAAGTGGGCCAATGTATGCTTGATAGTTTCAGAAATGAGATGATAATTACAAATAATCTCGCACAAGAATTATTCCCTGATATTCACCCTCATAGGATAGAAGATTCTTTCGTCTAATATTTACACGTTTAACCCTTCGCCTGATGGCTCAGGATCTCAGACCTCTCGGCCTTCGAGTTATCCACAGGCGTTTTGCTTGACTGTGAACGAGCGTTCACATATACTATGTATGTAGTTAATTAATAGTAATTATCCCTAGTGGAGAGAAACTCACTATGGGACAGATATATATATTATGAGCAAAGAACAATATTTAAAAATCATCGAACGCGAAATTCACAACGTTAACAAAATAATCGACGCAAAGATTATCAAAGGGTTAGATTACAAATCTGAAGCTCTCACACACAAACAACTTCTTCATAAAATCCGTCAGCACAAGAGAAAAGGCCCTTGGGGTAATTTCTTGAACTCGTTAAATAGATTTCCACAATTTTCTAAAATCTAATATAATAAAAATATCATATGTATAATAACTACAAAGAAAAACTTCTCAGATTTTACAATAGAGATAAACGTATGCCCACATACAAGGAAATGATGGCTTTGTTCGGCTTCAAGTCCAAAAATGCTGTGGCTAGACTTGTCGATAAATTCATAGAAGAAGGGATCGTCGCGAAGGACCACCTTGGTCGTCTTATCGCCGACATCTCACTATCATCAATACCGATGTTAGGCAGTGTCAAAGCAGGGTTTCCATCCGATGTGACCGAAGAATTGAAAGACACTATCAATATCGACGAATACCTCATAAATAAAAAAGAAAATTCATTCATGCTCACAGTTGACGGAGATTCAATGATCGACGCTCATATAACCGATGGAGATATGGTATTAGTTGAAAAAACCAATCAAGCTAAAGATGGCCAAATAGTAATAGCCAATGTGGACGGAGAATTCACTATGAAATATTTCAAGAAAGACGGCGATAAGGTCTGGCTCTTACCTGCCAATAAAGATTTCAGACCGATATATCCGAAAATGTATTTAAATGTTATTGCAAGAGTTGTAGCTGTCATAAGAAAATACTAATGGTATAATACATTATATATGACACAGGAACAGGCATTTTTAATAATGAAAACAGGAGTAAATATTTACCTGACCGGAAGTGCTGGGAGTGGAAAAACTTATCTCTTAAACAAATATATCAGGTATTTAGAAAGCCATGATATTCCAGTTGCAGTTACCGCATCTACGGGCATTGCAGCTACTCATATGAACGGAATGACGATACACTCATGGTCTGGTATCGGGATCAGAAACTTTTTAGACGAAAGAGGGCTAAGTGAGCTTGAAGACAAGAAATATTTATGGAAGCGTTTCGAAAAAGCGCGCGTTTTAATAATCGATGAAGTATCGATGCTACACGCAAGCCAACTAGAAATGATAGAAAAAGTGTGCCGAAGATTTAAGAGAAACGATAAACCATTCGGTGGATTACAAGTTATACTTTCTGGTGATTTTTTCCAACTACCACCGATAAGTAAGATCGGAAATGAAAATGAGAGCGGAATGATTTTTAATAGTAAATCGTGGCAAATCTTAAATCCCGCAGTGTGTTATCTAGAAGAGCAACACCGACAAATTGATAATGAATTAACTGAAATCTTAAATATGATCAGAAGTAATAATATTGGAGAAAAACATTTTGATCAGCTTCGAAGTCGGATAGGCGCAAAATTAAAAAACGGAACCAAAGCAACCAAATTATATACTCATAATATAAATGTTGATGATATCAACAATATAGAATTGGGTCTTATCAATAGTGAAGAGAAAATTATACAAATGACTTCGTCTGGGCCAGAACCATTGGTTGATCTACTGAAAAAAAGTTGTCTAGCTCACGAAAAATTAAAATTAAAAATCGGGGCTGAAGTGATGTGTATTAAAAATAATTTTGAAGAAGGATACGTCAATGGCTCACGAGGAAAAGTAATAGGGTTCGAAAAAGAAAGTGGAAATCCAATCATCGAATTATATAATGGTAAGAAGATAAGTTTGAAACCAGAACTTTGGGCTATTGAGGAAGATGGCAAAATAAAAGCTTCATTATCACAAATTCCTCTCAGATTAGCATGGGCTATAACCATCCACAAAAGCCAAGGAATGTCCCTAGATAACGCCGAGATCGACCTTACACGCTCATTTTCATACGGGATGGGATATGTGGCCCTTTCAAGAGTCAGATCATTAGATGGCATAAGTTTGGTAGGGTTTAATGCCGAAGCACTTTTAGTTGACCCTGATATTTTAGAATTCGACCAAGAGTTAAAAAACATTAGTTTTAGTAATGAACTTTTATTTAAAAAATTACAAAAAGAAGAACAAGAAAAACTTGAAATCGATTTCATAACTCGTATGGGTGGCAATTTACACGAAGGCAAAAAAGTAAAGAGAGGGAATATCAGAGATACAAAAATCTCAACAATTTTAATTACAAAGGAATTACTCGATAAGGGTTTAAACATTAAAGAAATCGCCAGAGAAAGAAACCTCACACAGGGTACTATAATCAGTCATATAGAAAAAATAATGGGAGAGTATCCTGAGACTATTGTCACACAAGTTCGTCCTTCTCAAAAAGAGATAAATCTCGTAAAAAAGGCAAACAGTAAATTAAAAGACAATGAAAAGGGGAAATTATCTCCTATTAAAACCCTACTCGAAAAAGATAAAGTCGATTTATCTTTTGAAGAAATACGATTAGCCAAATTATTTATTTAATAAAATCTATTCCTTGTCTATGATATAATACAACTATGGAAAAATCATACAAAATCAAACAAATTATTCTTTTTGCTCTTATCCTTGTTATTATTGGTGCTGTCGCTCTCAATATTATCGACAAGAAACCCGAAGTAGTGACACCCGAAAATCCCGACAGTAATACTGTTGTTAATAATGAACCAATCAGGATGTGTTATTACAGATCTGACAAAACAGCAAGTGGTTACTATGATACAGCTTGGCTCAAATTAAATATTTTGGGGAATATTGTAACCGGCGAATTTGATAATCTGCCTGCCGAAAAAGATTCAAAAGTTGGGGCATTTGAAGGAACAGTTGGGCAACTAGACCAACAAACAATGTCGAGGAGTGGCACCGCGTGGTGGAATTCATTTGCCGAAGGGATGAATGTGAAAGAAGAATTAATTTTCAAATTTGGAGATGGTAGCGCAAATGTAGGATTCGGAGAAATGATAAACAGAGGAGACGGGGTTTATGTATACAAGAATAAAACAAATCTTTCATACATAGAATCGATGAGCCAAGTTGATTGCGAAACTCTAGATGAAAAATTACTCGTTGAGAAATATATTAAAGACAATATCGCAACAGTCGCGACCAATAAACCAGTCCTCGGTGGCTCGTGGTATGTCACATCTGTTTCTGTAAATGCAAACGCTCACACTGGTGAAGTCGCATATGAAGATGGTCACATACAAAGTAAAGCAAATTTTTTATATAATTATATAAAGACATCTGAAAAAGTCGAAATTACAAAGTTTGAAGTATCAAAATAAATCATGAATATTACTTTTTCAAAATTAAATAATTATCAAAAAATATTTTCGGGGTTTATTGTTTTTTCTTTTTTTGCATTTTTGGGATTTTTATTCCCAACAAAAATAGCGTCAGCAATAGCAGTTGGTGATAGTTATCAGGGGGGTATCGTAGCATACATTTTATCACCCAGTAACTCTGGCTATGTAGCGGGAGAGGTTCATGGATTAATAGCCGCACCAAGTGATCAAAGCAGTGGTATATACTGGCACTCAGATTCAAGCACAGAAGTTGGATCTGTTGGCACAGAATTAGGTACCGGAATTATAAATACAAATAAAATAGTTTCTAAGTATGGATCAGAAAATAATGCAGCTAAAATATGCTCTGATTTAGTAATTAATGGATACAATGATTGGTATCTGCCAAGTAAAGATGAACTAAATAGCATAATTTCAAACAAAGAATCAGTTGGTGGATTTAATGATTTTGGAAATTATTGGAGTTCGTCAGAGTCTAGCGCAGGGAAAGCATGGTATATAATGGCAATGAACTCAACTTATAATACTTCAAATAAAAATAGCCCATACCTAGTTCGTGCAGTTAGATCATTTTCAATACCTGACCCAGTTATAACTCCTGCTATTCTTGGAATTATACCACCAGTAACAGGAGAAACACCTACCACAACCGTAACAGAAACTCCTTTCTATACAGCTACTATTTCATGGAATGGAAACCCAACAACTTTTTTAAAAAATACAACATATACTGCAATAGTCACGATAACTCCTAAAAATGAATATATATTAGAGGTACCGGAGAATTTTTTTACAGTAGAAGGAGCTACAAGCGTTACAAACGATTCTGATTCTGGAATTGTAACTATAGTATTCCCTGAAACTGGGCCACTCGGGATAGGTGATTACTATCAAGGCGGTAAGGTCGCATATATTTTGCAACCATCAGACCCTGGATATGTAGGAGGGGAATTACATGGATTAATTGCAGATCAAGGTGGTAGTCATTTAACAACATGGGGATGTTTGGGGACAAGTATAGTTGGTGCTGATGGTACCGCAATAGGTACAGGGAATCAAAATACAACTGACATAACTAATGGTTGTTCAGCCTCTAACATTGCGGCGAAACTCGCTGCCAATAGAATAACTAATGGATATGATGATTGGTATTTGCCATCAAAAGATGAATTAAATAAATTATATATAAACAGAATAGCTATTGGTGGGTTTCAAAATAATTGGTATTGGAGTTCGTCAGAATATGATGAAAATAATGTATGGGTTCAATCTTTTCAGTATGGAAATCAAAGTGGTAGTCCCAAAAATAGCGCATTGTATGCTCATTTTATAAGATCATTTGTATACCCTGGAAAAATTGTGAGTCCAGCAATCTTGGGTGTAACCCCTCCAGATAAAGGCCAAACTCCTGTCTCTACTCTAACTGAGACAAATTCATACACTGCGACAATTTCGTGGAGCGGTAACCCAACAACTTTCAGCGGAGGAACAATATATACAACCACAATAACAATAACACCCAAAGATGGATACACTCTGACTGGAATTCCTGAAAATTTCTTTACAATTGAAGGGGTAACAAGCGTAGTAAACAATGAAAGTTCTGGAACAATAACTGCTGTATTCCCAAGAACAGAGTCTCTAATAATTTCACTTTCTACAATAAATGGATTAACCGTTCCGGTTACCAATGCTGTGCCAGTCTCGACCATTACAGAAACAAATGAATACTCAGCTAATGTTTTATGGGGTAATAATCCTAAAACATTTAAAAGCAACACTATATATACTGCCACCGTTACAATCAATCCAAAGGAGGGATACACATTACTAGGTATACCAGAAAACTTTTTTAGAGTTCTAGGAGCCACTAGTGTCACAAACAATGCAGGTTCTGGAACCGTAAATGTTATCTTTCCAAAAACTTTAAAAAATACAATACCGGGTACAGGAAGCATGCCATCGCCAGGTGGAATAATTCAACAAGGACAACACTTTCCAAGTTGTTTATCGGGAGATTTATTTAATAGAAATACAGGAGAAAAGTGTGGAAGTGGGGGAACAAAGGGAAACACATCTCATTCTAATTACACGAGAATTCTGAAACTAATAATCCCAAGAATGACGGGTGAAGACATACTAGACTTACAGAACGACTTAAATACTAGAGGCTATAATGTGGGAATTCCTGATGGAGTTTATGGAAGCAAAACTTATAGCACTGTTATCCAATTCCAGATTGACAACAAATTAAAACCCGACGGGAAAGTTGGTCCAATGACGAGAGAAGCAATGCAATAAAAAGTACGCGTAATAAAAAACACAGATAGATGATTTTCATCTATCTGTGTTTTTCTCGCCAGTTGTAATCTTCCTCTTCATCGTCTTTTTTATCAACAATGGGAGTGCCACAGTTTTGGCACACATCATCATAAGAACGTAGCCCGCAACGAGGGCAGACTGGCTCTTTGACTGTTTCTTCTTCAGTTGTATTATATTCTTCGTCCATTTCACCATTATAAATCATTTTAAAAAAAATTTGAATAGTGTATAATAATATATATTATTAATTATAAAATTCACAAATTATATGGCAAAAGGAGATGGTCATAGAAAAGAGGTTAAAAAACCTAAAAAAGTAAAGAAGTAATAATGAAAACACCCTGGAATAATGGGTGTTTTCATTTGGAAAATAATATCTAAAAGTATATAATATAAGCATATGGATAAAAAAATTACAGATATAAAAGCAGAGAGAATTTTGGATTCACGGGGAAACCCAACATTAAAAGTGTCTGTATATGTCGGGGACTTTGTTGGAAATTTCAAGGTTCCATCAGGAGCTAGCACTGGAAAATATGAAGCATGTGAGCTTCGTGATGGCGAAAGTGGAAAAAGTGATGTAACAAAAGCCATAGAAAAAATCGAAAAAATTATCAAACCTGCTCTAGTTGGAATGGAAGTTACAGAACAAGAAAAAATTGATAGGGTAATGATCAAACTTGATAATACCAATCAGAAAACCAACTTGGGTGGTAATAGCATGATCGGAGTAAGTATTGCTTGTGTAAAAACCGCCGCAAAAATAATGAACCTTGAAGTTTATGAATATCTTCGCACTCTAGCAATAATTACTCCTTCTAGAAAAGAACCATTTTTATATTTTAACCTTATTAACGGTGGTAAACATGCTAAATCACATCTGGCATTCCAGGAATATCATATTGTGCCACAAGTTGAGACTTCGGTTGAAAGCATTAAAATAAGTCAAGAAATTCAAAATAGACTCGATGAAGTTTTAGAAAAAGAATTCGGAGCAATAACAAAAGGAGATGAGGGGGGTGTAGCTTTAGATATAGAAGATGTGTTCAAACCACTAATACTTTTAAAACAAGTTGTAGATGAACTTAATTATACAGATAAAATTAAGTTCGCTCTTGATGTAGCGGCAAGCTCTTTTTATGATCACGATAATAGCGTCTATAAATTTATGGGTAAAAACTGGAAAAGAGAAGGGATGATAGATTTTTATGAAAAAATTTGTAATAACTTTCCAATGATTTCGATAGAAGATCCTCTCGACGAAGAAGATTTCGAGGGGTTCGCTACATTACACAGTAAAATTCCTTCAATAAAAATAATTGGGGACGATCTAACCGTGACAAATATTGAAAGACTCAGGATTGCAATAAAAGATAGAAGTATGAACGGGATTCTAATAAAACCAAACCAAATTGGTACGTTGAGCGAAACATTGGCAACAATGAAATTAGCCCGAGATAATGATATCGATTGTATCATCAGTCATAGAAGTGGAGAAACAATGGATGATTTCATCGGAGATTTGTCTTGTGCGTATGGATGTTTTGGAATCAAGGCTGGTGCACTAGGGCCAAAAGAAAGAAATGCGAAGTATGAGAGAATTATTAAAATTAATGAAATATAATATGGATTCAAAAACAATTATAATTGCAACAATTGGACCAGTTAGTGATAGTAAAGAAGTCATCACTGAACTTATAAAACATCGAATGGATATGGCGCGCCTAAATTTCTCTTGGGGAACACAAGATTGGCACAAAGACATCATTAGAAATATTCGAGAAGCTTCTAAAGAAAATAATTTATATATTCCAATAATTCAAGATATTTCTGGTCCAAGAGTACAAGAAGCTGGAGATCACCATTTCGGAGGAGAAATAAACCAAAAAATTATTACCGAAAAAGATATTAGTGACCTAAATTTTGGAATAGAACAAGGCGTAGATTACATCGCTCTTTCTTTTGTTGGGACAGCAAATGATGTCATCGAGCTTAAAGAATTAATCGCCCAAAGAGGTGGAAAACAAAAAGTAATATCAAAAATCGAGAGACGTCTTGCTTATGAAAATCTCGACGAAATAATTAAAGAATCTGACGGCATAATGATTGCAAGAGGGGATTTAGGCAACGAATTCCCCATAGAAGAGATTCCATTTATTCAACACCATATTATTCATGAATGTAAAAAGGCTGGTAAAATGGTTATCGTTGCAACTCAAATGCTTCTTTCGATGATAGATAGTGTGACTCCAACTCGGGCAGAAGTTTCAGATGTGGTCTACGCAATACTTGATGGGGCCAATGGAATAATGCTTTCTGAAGAATCAGCAAAAGGTAATTACCCCGTAGAAGCGGTAGCAATGATGGAACGTATTGCATTGACAGCAGAAAAGCATCATGGTGTAATTAAAATTGATTAATATAATAATATTTCGAAAATATGGACAAACAAATTTACATAACAAGAAAAATCCCAGAAACTGGTCTTAAATTATTAAGAGAAAAAGGAATTAAATTCGATATGGGAACCTCAAAAGTTCCGCCAACAAAAAAAGAAATAATTAAAGCTTTAAAAAAGAAAAAATATGATGGGGTTATTTCTTTCTTAACCGATCCTTTAGATAAAGAGGTGTTCGATGCTTGTCCAACAGCGAAAGTATTTGCCAATTTTTCAGTCGGGTACAACAATGTAGATTTAGACGAAGTAAAAAAAAGAAATATCTGTATTTCAAATACACCTGGTACATCTGCAACCGCCGTAGCCGAGCACACAGTCGCGCTTATGCTTGCTCTTACAACTCGATTAGTCGAAGGAGATGAATTTATGAGAAAAGGAAAATATAAAGGTTGGGATCCAGAATTATTCATAGGTACAGACATGAAAGGTAAAGTAATAGGGCTAATAGGCGCTGGCCAAATAGGAACAGAAGTTGCGAAAATTCTTCACTATGGTTTCGGCTCACAGATATTATACAGTGATATTTCTCAAAATGTAGAACTCGACAACATAGAAGGAACGATTAGAAAAACCACAGAAGAAATTCTTCGTGAGGCCGATATCGTTTCTCTACACATACCATTACTTCCTACAACTCATCATTTGATAAATAAAGAATCTTTATCAACAATGAAAAAAACCGCATTTCTTATTAACACCTCTAGAGGCTCAATCGTAAATGAAAAAGCATTAGTCGAAGCATTAAAAAATGATATTATAAGAGGAGCGGCTTTAGACGTTTTTGAATTTGAACCTAAATTAACCAAAGGACTCTCTAAATTATCTAATATTGTACTCACTCCTCATATAGCATCAGCCAGACAATCAGCACGTGATATGATGGCAGAAATTGCAGTAAAAAATATTGTTTCGGCTCTTGAGTCTGGAAAAGCAATAAATAATTGTTATTAAAATTTATCAAAAATCGCCTTATTTATAAGGCGATTTTTGGTATTTACTGACTAAATAAAATGGTTTACAATTATAATATGAGAAAAAATTTAAAATATAGTGCTACGTTTACAATTATAATATTATCATCAATGTTAGGTTATGTAGCTTATGCAGAAGAAGTCGCTGGCAATGTAGCGACAAACCCCGTCGCTTGTACAATGGATGCAAAAACCTGCTCTGACGGTTCTTCTGTCAGCCGTGTAGCACCAGACTGTAAATTTGCACTTTGTCCAGGCGAAGTAGCAAATACCGAGAAAAATAGAAATCGAAATCAAGTAAAACGCGAAGAAGTAAGAAAAGAAATTGACGCGATAAAAAATGAACTATCTGCAAAAAAAGAAACATATAAAGAAGAAATGAGCGCGCTGCTTCAATCTATAAAAACAAAAAGACAAGGGTTCAAAGCTGAATTTGAAACAGCTAAAACAGAAGCTGGAATAAAAATTACAGCGGCAAGAACCAGTTTCTTGGCAAGTCTTAAAAATGTAAGAGATGAGAATAAAAAGACATCAGCCGAAAAGATTGTCAGCACGTTGCAAGCGTTGAATATGAAATTTACCGACCAATTTTCAAACAAAATTGATCAAATTGAAAACATACTTGTAAGCATAGAATCTCGTATTAAAAAGGCCGAAGACAAGGGGTTAGATGTCACAACGGTAAAAACACAAGTTGAGAAAGCAAAGCAATCTATAGCAGATGCTCGAACTGCTATATCGACCCAAACACAAAAAATTTATAGCGTTGATGTTACAAATGATACAACTTTGAAAACACAAATGAAGACACTCCGTAATGATTTCAGTAGTGACATAAAAAATGTTTATACAACAGTTAAAAGTGCTCATATGGCCGTAAAAACTACAGCAACGACTCTAGCTCAAATCCCAAAGATTGATGAGACAGACACTACAACCACAGAGACGAACAATAATACTAACAACTAATAATATATTTTATGGATAACAAAAAAAATACACTAACTTACGTTTTAGTCATCATTATAATAATTGTCCTTATTGGGATTGTAGTTATTAAAAATAATAACCAACCAAAAGAAGTTGAACCAATAAATCAACAAGAAACAGAATTGAACAACGCAGTTAAATCTGATTCTACAAAATCGATTACGGATAGTATAAATAATATTAATGTAGATGATACAAGCGTAAAAGAATTACAACCAGTTGATCAAGAATTGAAGGTTCTTTAATCAAAATAGCTATGAAAATCCTCCGTTTTTACAGAAACGGAGGATTTTCAGTTTTTTATTACAATGTGTTATAAATATGCATATAAAGAGTATAATGAATATGTATGGAGCCATTAGCATCAAAAATCAGACCCAAGAAGCTCGATGAATTTGTCGGACAAGAACACCTTGTCGGCAAAGATAAACCTTTAGCTATAGCCATAGAACAAGGTCATATTTTCTCATTTATTCTTTGGGGGCCACCTGGAGTCGGAAAAACTACACTTGCAAGAATTTATGCCAGGTCTCTCAATGCAGATTACCACGAGCTTTCAGCAGTATCGGCTGGTAAAGATGACATCCGTCAAATTGTCGATTCATCATCAAAAGGCTCTGGAACATTGCTCGGCCCCAAAATTCTTTTCCTAGACGAAATACATCGCTTCAATAAAGCTCAGCAAGATTTTCTTTTACCTTATGTAGAAAGTGGCCGACTTGTATTGATCGGTGCAACAACCGAAAACCCAAGCTTCGAAGTTATCCCGGCGTTACTTTCACGTTGTCGTGTTTTTGTATTAGAAGAATTGTCGGGTGACAATATTAAAGAAATAATTAAAAATACTGGTTACAAAATAAAAAAAGATGCCACCGATTGGCTTATTGAAATGTCGGGCGGTGACGCACGCCAAGCAATCGCGATGATTGAAAATACTATTTCTCTTTACAAAGAAATAAATATTGAAAATTTTAAAAATACTTTGCAATCAAAATTTTTGCGCTATGATAAAAGGGGAGACGAACACTACAATACGATCAGCGCATTCATTAAGAGTATGAGAGCTAGCCAAGTAGACCCCACATTATACTATCTGTCAAGGATGATAGTGTCTGGAGAAGATCCAAAATTTATTGCTCGAAGAATGGTGATTTTTGCATCAGAAGATATCGGACTTGCTCAACCAACCGCACTTGTCGTCGCCAATGAAGTTTTCAAAGCAGTAGAAACAATTGGTTATCCTGAATGTGGAATTAATCTTGCTCATGGAGCAGCATATTTGGCACAAGCCAAGAAAGATAGAAGCGCCTATGAAGCCTTCAGAATGGCTCAGGAAGATGTCTTAAAGTACGGGAATCTACCAATACCACTTAATCTAAGAAATGCGTCTACGAAGCTCATGAAGGACTTAGACTATGGTAAAGGATACGATAAATACACAGATAAGAGCCTGATGCCTGATAAATTGAAAAATAAGAAGTATCTAAGGTCAAAGGGAAGTAATAATAAATAGAAATAAATTTGTTAAGAATATTTATTATTATATGAATTAAATTAAAGGAAAGCCATATTTGTAACACAGGATGTTACAAATATGGTTAATCTTTTACAATGTTAGATTTTTAAATAAATCTAATGTCGCAAAAGATATATTGTGCGACACTATACTATATTCTAAATACAGGCTTTAAAGGGCTCTTGATACTACCCTGTTCATGTTAAAAATAAATTTATTGATTCTTGGTCAGACAGAGATTAAATGTTTTTATTTGATCATTGTAATTATTTATTTTTAATTTCGTATCAGAAATTAATTTGTTGTAAGTATTTACTAAATTATTATAAATTGCAACTTGCTCAGAATAGGTACTCCCCTCGTATATCGCCTTTTTATCAATCATCGATTTCCTAATAGCGAGGTCACTAGACATCTTTTCGATATTTGACTGATTCACATCGATAACCCCATGAAGAACTTCATCAATCGATGGACAGATACTTCGTGATGTACCAAAATGTTGGACAGCTAACCAAGTATCATTTCCATTAAATTTACCCCTACCGACTGCTACGCCTATTTCTGTATAGTGACTATTCAAAATATTTGCACGATGCCCAGGGCTCGCCATCCATGCATCTACAAGAGCTTGATCATCCTTGAAGTTACCAAGAGCCAGGTTCTCACCTAGTAAGATATACTCATATCCAACTTTATTACCTAGATCAGAAACTCCGACACCAGATGGTGAGATGTGTTCAAAATATTGTTTATCAAACATATCTTGTAATTTTTTCTCTGCAGACAAATCTAATTTCAAGTTCTCTGTCAAAGGTGGCAAACTTTCATTCTCATTCCGCGCTGTATTTGTAAATTTGATAATATTAATTTTTGATAACTTTGTATTATTGTCTAGAATATTACCTATGGCTCGAAGTGGCCCAGGCGTATCTACCATCTCTGGCAAAACTTTCTCAACATTTTTAATATAATCATGTTTACTATTTTCGCTTTTTGATATATATAAAGATATCTTACCCACTACCATCTTCACATCATCTCGTACCAAGAAAAGAGTGCATGCTATAAATATAAAAATTAATATATGATGGAATATTTTCATTTGTAATTTATTTACACGAAGTTGCTCTTGTGTATCCAGATTTTTCTGCGTCTTCACTTTTACTAAACCATACTTCGTTCTCAGGTTTAATACGCTTGGCTCCACTACAGCCGAAGCTATAATACATTTTACCATTTTTCGAAGCCACATACCTCTTCTCTCCATTTTGAACTGGTAATAAAGATGGATCTGATGGATTATCGGTAGTATTACCCTCTATTATATTTATCCCATTACTGGCTACCATCTCACTTTTAATTTCGAACCTATTATCTACTGAAAGTCGCCCCAATAAAAAAGAGCTTATCCCCACCCCTACTATTATAAATAGAAACATAATAGTACTTTTGTCAATACTAATATCGCCCTTGATTTTATGTAATATATTAGGTATACTCATACTTACTTGATTATAAACAATAAATTAATTGCTGACTAGCATAATAAACATTATATGGCACATAGAAAAGCCGGGGGTTCGGCTAAAAACTTAACAGACTCAAATCCAAAGTATTTAGGTACTAAGCTTTATACTGGTGAAAAGGCAAAAGCCGGTTCAATCATCATTCGTCAACGCGGAACAAAGATTCTTCCAGGAACAAACGTTGGACTCGGTAAAGATCATACTCTTTTTGCTCTTAAGGCAGGTACGGTAAAATTTGGAACAAAAAGAAAAGTAAATTTCAATAGAACATCATCCGTCAAAAAAATCGTTCACGTAATATAAAAACAAAAAATCTCAGCAATGAGATTTTTTGTTTAATCTTTAATTATTTCCACCTGACACTCCCCTCTCTTATCACCTCTTTTGATTGAGACAGTATAGACTCCGAGAGTTTTGATGTGATCCATAATCAGTGTATGCTCATCGAGATCAATTCCAGCAATTTCTTTAATCGCTTTCACAACATCATGAGGACTGACAGCTTTAAATAAATGCCCTTTTTCATTTGCTTTAACTTTTATGGAAATAGTTTTTCCACTAACAGAAGATATGAGGTCGAGAAATGATTTCATTTCATCTTCCTTTTTCTTTTGCATTTGTCTTTTTTTATCTTCAAGTTTCTGCAATTCTGCTTTAGTAGCAAGAACCGCTAGCCCCTTAGCAAGAAGAACGTTTTGAGCATAGCCCTCCTTAAAATCTTTTACATCATATTTGTTCCCAACTTTTGGGACGTCAGTCAATAGTATTACTTTCATATTTTTATATTATCATAAAAAGCTAAAGCTGACCACCGACGATAAAACCCGATACAATATCGGGTTTTATCGAATAGTTTTATTTTAAACTATTTATTGAGTATTTCGACAGCCTTATCCATTTGTGGATCTTTCTTCGCGTCAATGTCTTTTTGAGTAAGTGGAACTACGAAATCAGGCTCAAGCCCTGCTTTTGAAATCGAAATACCATTGGGTGTGAACCAATTTGCAACAGTTACTTTAAGAGATGTATCATCATTGATATTGATCAACTCTTGGACAGATCCTTTACCATAAGTTTTCTCACCGATAAGTTGTGCAATACCATGTTCTCGAAGTGCCCCAGCCAAAATCTCAGAAGCTGAAGCTGAACCACCATCGACCAATACTACAAATTTCAATTTATCTGTAAACAATCGTGGACCGTGACTTCGATAAACCTTTGGTGTACTGCCATCACCACTATCTTCTTTGAGAATAACTTTGCCTTCATCTATAAACCATGAGCCGATATTGATAGCAGAATTAAGATATCCCCCAGGATTACCACGCAAATCCAAAACTAATTTATTTGTTTTAGCATCAACAAATTTAATTAGCGCATCTTTAAATAAATTCGCTGAATTTTCTGAGAAACTATAGAATCTTATAACAAAAACTCCATCACCTCTTAATTCTGTTTCAATAGTTGGAACTTGTATCTTTTCTCTTGTGACAACAATATCACGTGTTTTATTTTCACCAGTTCTAAGTATCATCAAGGTAACAGTTGTTCCACTTGGACCACGTATTAAGTCGATGGCTCCATCTATAGACAAATCTATTGAACTAGCATTATTTATTTTTACAATTTTATCACCTGCTTTGATACCAGATTTCCAAGCAGGAGAATCTCTGAGCGGTGCGACAACAGTCAACACGCCATCTTTCATTCCTATTTCAGCACCAATACCATCAAATGAACCCGCAATTTCTTCATTGAATGATTTATTTTCTTTTGGTGGGAAAAATACTGTATAAGGATCACCCATCGAAGAAGCGAGACCTGTTATCGCTCCATATACTTTGTCTTGGTCGGTAACATTCTTTGCATAAATAGATTTTTTACTTAAGGTATTCCAAACCTTCCAAAAAGCACTAAAATCGGCCACTGTTTCAACTTGAGGATCTTTGTTTATAATTGTTGTAACTTTTTCTATTTCTGATCTATGTGAATATCCTATATATATACCAATACCCAAAACCCCCAAAATAATAAATAAAGAAATTATTATGTATAGGATTTTTCTTGAAATTTTAATATTTTTTAACGTGTTTATTATTTTATTCATGAATCTTTTTATTATATAACAATATTATTTATGTTACAAAATTAATTTGTTGGTTCAATCTTAAGAGCAGACGGTGTGTATTTATTGCTTGGGTCCCAGAGCATCCATGAGTTTAACCCATTGTCATATGTTGCTTTCATTTGTGCTCTAATTAATTCTTTTGTATATGTGGCACCTAAATCAAAATCTTGTAACCAAGGACGAATTTTTTTTATATCTTCCTCGGCCACCTTGGTCTTCGTCACAGCACCGACTAATGCTCGATTGATAACTTCATATGGATAAAGTGCTGGGTTCTTGTATCCAGCGTGACCAGATGGATAATGTGATGGATAAACCATAGGACAAAGATAATCGAAATATTTAATAGCCCTTTCCCACACTTGGCCAATTCCCATATCATCTTTAGCTTCAGTTGTTAAACCAAACAAATCACCAGAGATGGGTATATTCGTGTCTTTTTTAATTTCGGTTGAAAAATATTTAAAAAACGCTTCAATATTATCTGCTCTAGTTGACCCACTTACTAGATTGTAATTTATATCTTTTATATTACCGTCAGAAGGATACCTGATATAATCGAGATTAATCTCATCGAACCCCACACTGTAAGAATAGCGAGCAAGAGCTAAAACATAGTTTTGAACATTTTTATTCGTTGGGTCAAGAAACGATAAACCTTTTCTATCTTCCCAAACACTTCCATCACTAACTTTTTTGATTGCCCATTCTGGTTTTAACTTGGTTAAATATGGATCTTGAAAGGTTGAAATTCTGCCAATAACATATATATTTTTTGAATGAAGTAATGCTGTAAGCGCTCGTATATTCTTGATGCGATTTTCCGAACTTCCAATTTTTTGGATTTCGGAATTGTCGGTTGCAAAACTAACACGTCCAGTCGAATCTTTGACATCGATAACTACTGCATTGAGTTCGGTATCGTCCACAAGCTTAATAAGAGAATTACGAAATGTTTCTGACCCAGCAACCCAGCCAGACATATAGAGTGCCCTTACATATTCTGGGGTTGTGATATGAGTAACAGGGATTAATGAATCAGCAACAGCATCATTACTTATTGTGTTTATAATATCAGAATTTACTGTATTTTCTTTGTTAATCTTATCACTAACATCACCTTGTTTGGCAATATCTTCTTCAATTTTATATTCTATATTATTATTAAACACTTTTGGAAAGGCATAATAAACAATTACCCCGCATATTATAAATGCGAGGCCAATGAGAATAAATCTCGTTGTGTGTGTTTTTGATGGCATACTTATTCTCCACTTCCAATATTATCTACAAATGTTTTGCTGTGATCTTTGTTCTTTTCTAATCGCATTTTAACTTCCAAATAGAATAGATAAGCAAGGTATATGATTGCTAACCCTGTGATGAAGAAAAAGATTTTTCTCCATGTATTAGGAAATCCAAGAAACGGTAAAATAATCACCCACAAACCAATTATAAATAATGTTTTTTCTTTTCGCATCCTGTACAAAGTTGTCCTGATTACAGAACCAACATAAATTAACTTATAATATTAAAACATAACCATCTTTTCAATAAATCTTTAATTTCCCGTATCACATGCATGACTTTGTACGGGACAGGTGTTCATATTATACAGCAGTTATAACAGAGAAACAATAACGACAAATTCCCCTTTCTGTTTGACAATATTGTCTTTAAAATACTTCAATAATTCACTCGGTGTACCTTGCACAAATTCTTCAAATTGCTTTGTAATTTCTCGAGCAATCATAACTATACATTTGGGTGAGTAAGAATCAAGCGATTCGAGAGTCTTCATTATTCGGTGGGTGGATTCGTAAAATACAGAAACTTTATCTGATTCAACAATTTCTTTAAATAACTTAACTCTTCCCTTTTTGTGAGGAATAAATCCAAAAAATGTAAACTCCGCCGAAGATATACCACTTGCGGAAAGTGCCGAGATTAGAGCGCTTGGCCCAGGTACAGGAGAAACTTTTGCATCATTACCAAATTCTTTTCTGACATTTGAGACGAGCATTACTCCTGGATCTGAAATACATGGCGTCCCCGCATCTGACACTAGAGCTAAATTCTTCCCACCTTTCAATAAATTTATTATTGCGGATTCTTTTCCATCTGTACTATGAGCATGATAACTCATCGTTTTATTTTTAATTCCGTATTTATTCAATAAAATTTGTGTCGTACGAGTATCTTCACACAAAATATAATCTACTTCTTTCAAAATTCGAAGAGCCCTGAGAGTGATATCTTCAAGGTTTCCTATCGGGGTCGCTACAATATATAAAGTCCCTATTTCATTCATTATTTTTGAATTATAACACAATAATATTAATTGCCATTACTGCTACAATTTACACAATATCCTGGATAATCTTCTGGTTCATTTATATGCGATCTGCAATTACCACTTATACAGTAATATACTGAACTGTTCACTCCAAAATTTTGAGCCCATGTTTCTTTGGGGAATTTACATGTAGTGATATCTCCACCTGCAGGGCAGAAACGAATACTTACTTGATAAATACGTTCAGTCGGGTCATCTGGATCTTGCCAATTATCCCAATCATAAACACTTCCAGGCCATGGAGCTTTTGGCCAAGCTAACCCTTGCCCCGATTCTAGATATGGTCCTAAGCCAGCAGGAAGGTCGCGATTGACATCATCTGGATATTGCCCGTTATGATCAGCTACATACATTTCTAATGCTGTTTCCATACTTTTATATTCTGACAAAGTTCTACTGTAATATGCTTTCTCACGTGCATAGTTAACAGCCGGTATGATAACGCTAGTTAGTACACCAATGATTGCGAGAACTATCAATGTTTCAATTAAAGTAAAACCCTCTTGACGCATAGAACAATTTTACTATATTTCAGGCAACATAGAAAGCAAAAATAACCCAATTCTGCACAGGTCCGACCTGTGCCAATATTTTTATCTATTTTTAGATTATCCCTATTTTACTAAAATTTTTACCACTCAATCCATCAATTGATATGGTTTCTTTGGTAATTTTTTCTTTTTCTATTTGGCTTGGAGACAAAATATTTTTAATAAAACCATCTTCTTTTCTCTTCAAAACACCGATACCGACCCAGAATTTTGCTACAGATGTTTTAGTTGTTCCAACAGAAATAGATTTCCCATCTCCAACAGGATTAGGAAAAACTAGAATTTTATCTTTTGCTCTATTGTATGGTCTTCTTTTGTCGACGGTATAGTACGCCTGATGTAATAATTCAATTTTTTCTCGCCATAAATTATCATTATCTTGGCAGGGTAATAATTTAACATTAAGTTCTACCATTCTTTTCTTTTTATCATCCAAAACCGGCAAACCACCAAATTCGATTTTTTTCTTTTCAATTTTGTCGGCTAAATCTTTTTCAAATTCTTCGGGGGTGTAAAGAAAAGAAATTGATGTAAAAGTAAATTTAATATTTTCTGGTATATATTGTTTTAAAAACTTAACTAAATCCTCAAAACTCTTCTTGTATTTAGCAGTATCTTCTTTAGAAATATTATTCATTCTTCCGACAATTATATCGTCTGATGCAAAATCAAATATAATACCCGGATCATACACAGCGGAAACCGATTTTAACCATTTCGAATAATACATTAATGTGAAGAGCTCGGCCCAATCAACTTCTGGTGTTTCCTCCAATCTCCATAATTTATATCCACCAAAAGGGAAAGAGAGTTTGATTGGTAGATCATTTTTAATACTTTCATCAATCACATTTTTTATGTGATTTTGGTATTCAGAAATCATACTAAACTTTCTAAACTTTTTAGACATTAGAGTCGTAAAAATAAAATCGGCCAATTCTGCTTTCGGAATTGTCTTTTTTTCTGGTTTTAATTCACTTAATCTATATTCTATATATTCTTTTGGGGTCATGGAGATGTGGGTAGGAATTGAACCTACGATATTTGCCTTGCGAGCAAATGCCTTACCACTTGGCTACCACATCAGTCTTATAATATCACAAAAAGTGTAATTCAAAAACAATCTGTTCAGTTAACCATATGGGGTGACAAATATGTTAGATTGGGGTGACAAAGGTTAACTAGCTTTTAATACCTTAATTTAATAAGAATCATAACTATGGCAAACAGAAATCAACAACCGGCATATCCGGCTAAAATGAGGA
>JANYAX010000010.1 GCA_025361085.1 Candidatus Nomurabacteria bacterium
TTTTACTTCTTGATCCATATCAAAGATATTATCATATTTTGCCCAAAAACAAAAGGTGCCCTCGGCCAGAATTGAACTGGTGACCTATCCCTCTTCAGGGGAGCGCTCTACCAACTGAGCTATCTCGGCATTTTATTGATTTAATTGTTTTAACAAATCTTGAACATCAGATTGGCCATTTTTTAAATTATTTTTTATATCATTCACATTGTTTATCCCCGATACTCCTCCCGTATATACATTCAGAAGATTACCTAAATATGGCTTAATAAAATAAAAGGCTCCTATTGATACACCGATTATTAGAAACCAATAGAAAACACGTGTGATTTGAGACCATCGCTGGACACTACGAATCTTAAGAAGCAACTCATTATTTTCTTTAGATAACTTTAAGTTTTCTTCTAACAATTGTTTTACTTCTTGATCCATATCAAAGATATTATCATATTTTGCCCAAAAACAAAAGGTGCCCTCGGCCAGAATTGAACTGACATTGAACCCTTAGGACGGGCTCGTTCTATCCGTTGAACTACGAGGGCAAAATAAAAGCATCCTAGCTTACACTAGGATGCTTTTATAATACGTCATTATTTGGAAAATTACTACTCTTTGATTCCCAATAACTCCATGATTTTAGGCTTGTTAAAACCAACTATCATCTTGTCACCTATTTCAATGACGGGTACACCCATCTGCCCACTTTTTTCTACCATTTCTTTTCTCTTTTCCGAGTCAGTTGAAACGTTGAAGTCTTCATAGACAATTCCCTTTGACGTAAAAAAATCTTTTGCCATATGGCAAAAATGACATGTAGACGTGCTGTAAATTGTTACTTTGTTCATAATTTTTGTTCATTAACTAATAATTTCTTACCTGTGTATATTATATCACAGCTGTCAAATTTAACACTCTTGACAGAGATGTCAAGTTTACGGTTCTTTGCTTATTTTTATGTGCGTGGTACGGAAATCGAATCCGTGCCCGATGCTTGCTTTTGATACAAAGTGCGGGATACGAGAATCGAACTCGTGTCTCATCCTTGGGAAGGACGCATTCTGCCACTAAACCAATCCCGCATATTACTTACCAAACAAATTCTTTACCCAATTCCAAAAACCATGACTAACTCTTTCTCCTTGTGATACTTCACTACCCTTATTGTCCTCATCAACTATTACTACCATTTTTTCACCCTCCTTGGCAACTTGATATTTATCTCGAATTATTTCTTCTTTCCCCTCCACGGTATTGAGTTTTGTGATATCCGAAGAAAGTGAAGATTCTCGTTTTTTTAAACTATCTATCTGATCCAAAATTAGCTCTTTCTTGTGAGAAGTTTCATTTTCTTTTTTGATTAGCCCAATAATATTGTAACCAAATAAAATAAAAATCAAAAAAAAGACGATCAGGGCTGTCGGTGAATGCCAAAATTTATAATTATTCCTCTTTCTTTTATCCATAATTAATGGTAGTATTATACCATGATTTTCAGTACAAAAAACAAAAAGAAATTCGAGAGAGCTTTCGCAGTATTGTCAATACTTGTTATTATAAGTATGATACTGCTATACATGCCTGGCCTCTTCAAATAATATCTAATTAATTATTTGTCCCTCGCATCATCTTTAAGAACACCTCATGAGAGATGTTTATTTTTGCATTTGCCTGCATTCTCTTCTTCCCTCTTTTTTGCTTTTCAAGTAACTTTTTCTTTCTACTTACATCTCCACCTCCTACTACTTTACTTCCATGCATAAGCACATCTTTTCGAAAGGCCGAAACCGATTCAGAAGAAATAATTCTACCCAAGGCTTTACCTTGAATTTTGAAAGCGAATTGCTGTCTTGGAATTATTTCTTTTAATTTTTCAACTTGAGCTTTCGCTTCGTCGGCAACTTTTCGACGAGACACGACTCTACAGAAAGCTGCCATCGGCTCATCGGCAACGACAATATCCATTCGAACAACATCGGCCTCTCTATACTCACCTATTTCATAAGAAATTGAAGAATATCCTGATGTGATACTTTTCATATCGTCAAAGAAATTGCGCATAAGCTCTCGCAACGGCATTTCTAAATCAATAGCCGAACGATTATCTCCGAAATTATCGGTAGCTCCGACTGTGGCTTCGTGATCATAAAGGAATGGCATCAACGAACTAATATACTTTGATGGAGTAATAATTTTGACGTCAACCCAAGGTTCATAGACCTTGAGAATATTTCCATCATCTGGGAAAAGGTGCGGTGAATATATTATTTCTTCTTTACCATTACGCAACTCTACTTTGTATGTGATAGACGGCATCGTCACGATCAATTGTAAATTAAATTCGCGGTTCAATCTCTCTGTAATAATTTCTAAGTGAAGCATACCCAAAAATCCACAACGAAAACCACGCCCAAGTGACCCAGAAGTTTCTTCTTCATATGAAAATGATGAATCTGACAAACGCAAGCGACTTAAAGCTTGTTTCAAATTGGGAAAATCATCTTGGCTTTCAGGGTAAACAGACGCCCAGACCACAGGCCTTGGGTTCTGGTAACCAGGCAAAGCATGCATCGGCTTCTTGAGATAAGTAATCGTGTCTCCGACAGATGCAATACCGGGCTTTTTAATCCCTGTAACAATGTATCCGATCTCTCCACTACTCAAAAATTCACGTGGTTCTTCTTCGGGTGAAAAAGTCCCTACTTCAAGTGAAATAAATTTTTCTGCCGAAATAGCAAATAATAATGATTCACCTTTCTTAAAACCCCCATCGACTACGCGTATATAAACTATGACTCCCCTATGATTGTCATATTTGAAATCGAAAACCAAAGCACGACCAGTATTTGAGGAAATAACCAGATCCCCACCTACATGAGGCGGTGGAATTTTTTTGATAATTTCTTCAAGCAATCTAGGGACTCCTTCACCTGTTTTGCCAGATACCAATAAAATAGTATCTGGATCAATATTTAACAATACCGCAACTTCCATTTTGATTTCATCTACCCTAGAGAGAGGAGAATCGATTTTTGATAATACTGGGATTATCACAAGCCCCGAATCACGAGCCATCTGCAATGTGGTGAGAGTTTGAGCTTGTACTCCTTGAGTTGCATCGACAAGTAATATCGAACCTTCTACCGCTTTCAAAGCTCGAGAGACTTCATATGAGAAATCGATATGTCCAGGAGTATCGATAAGATTCAAAACATAGTTTTCCTGTCCTTCACTTTGTTCAGGGCCTTCAGGATGCCACAGCATCCTTACGGGTTGCATTTTGATCGTAATACCTCTCTCTCTTTCAAGCTCCATAGAATCGAGAACCTGATCTTTCATTTTCCGCTTTTCGATTGTGCCAGTAACCTCGAGCATTCGGTCAGCCAAGGTACTCTTGCCATGATCAATGTGGGCAATAATTGAAAAGTTTCTAATTAATTTAATATCGGTCGCCATAGGTCTATACTAGCAAAAAAAGCCTTAAAATAAAAGGGTACAACATGACAAGACCTTTCTATTATTTTAATTCCAGTAAGGCAAGACCTTACTGGAATTACAGTTCGCTTTGTTCTGGAGCGACGACGCGATTACGCCAGAATTTATTGCGGATGGCGCGAACGAGATCGAAGAATTCTCTATTTTTAAACATAATCAAAATAATCACACCGGCAGATATCCCCAAAATTCCTGAGAGAAAACCTTGCATAAATATCCCCCTTCCTGTATCGAGATTAAATACGTGATTGAAAAATCCAAGAGAAATATATGCGACAAGCCCCATGACAATCGCACCCAAGGCACTCTGTGTGAAAGTTGTAACTAAATTTATTTTTTTACCAAGAAAATCTTTTTTGAACATCCTCCAGATCAAGAAGAAGTTGAGAAGCGACCCCATCGCGTAAGCAAGTGGCAATGCAAGCATTATCGTTCCGGGAACATCTTTGACTCTCAAAATTATTTCGATCTGGTCAAGCACCACTGGAAAATTACGGAAAACATAGATAAATATTTGAGCAAAAACGATAACCATTATAGACGAAAATACATTGATAAATAAGGGCTTTTTGGTATTGCCAGATGCGTAGTAACCACGCACAAATAATAATACTAGCCCCTGTGTTGCGAGCGATACCACGAAGAGCGATACCGACGCAGCAGTGAGACGAGTGTCGGACCAAGTGAAAGTATTTGACCCAAGTATGACACGAACTATCTGAGCACGAAGAACTATGAGCAAAGTAATAATCGGTAATGACCAAAAAATTATTTGTCGAGAAGCAGAAATAATCTGCCCGATGAAATTGTCCATATCTTTCATTGAAAATGATTTCACTAGAACAGGAAAAGCCGCGACTGAATATGAAATACCGATTATTCCTACTGGTACTGATTGCAAGTTGTAGGCAAATGTAAACAAAGATATTGACCCTTCTTTCAGGGTCGAAGCCATCGCAATAAGAGAAATAAAAGCTAGACTATTCACCGAAAGTGTCAGAGTTCGGGGTGCAGACAATTTCACAACTTTCCAGATTTCACTCCATTTTATATTGACAACAAATCTCGGGAAGAAATTATTTTTCAAAACAACCGGGACTTGTATGAGAAAATGCATGACCGCCCCAAAAATAACCCCTATACTTAAGCCATATATGCCCAACCTTGAGTAAAGGAATATTACACCGAAAAGGATCCCGATATTATAAAATATTGGTGAAAGAGAAAAAACCAAAAAATTTCTAAACAATTGTGTGATACTACCTATCAAATTTGATAACCCTATAAATATCGGAGATATGAGCATTATCCTCGTCGTAGTTATGAGCAAACCGATTTGGTAATCATTAAACCCCGGAGCGATAAGATGCACAAGGTAAGGAATGAAAATTGCGATCAGAATACTAGTCACCAACATGAAGAGCATGAACGCACTGAAAATATTATTCATGAAGGCACGAGCTTTATCGTTTGCTTTATCTTCACCATTCATCTTATCTACAAGAAATGGTAACAAAACTGTGACAGATGCTAGTGAAGCGATCGATATATACAAGAAATCCGGAATTCTGAATGCAGCATAGTAGACATCGAGCACGGGGCCAGCCCCGACGACATGAGCGAGCGTTCTATCTCGAATCAACCCGAGTAATTGGGAAATAAAAGCGAAACCGCCAAGTAATAAGGCGGCTTCGTTTATTCCATGAAATTCTTTATTCAGAAATGTGAGAATTCGATTTACCATCTACTCTAAAGAATAATTATCTTTTCTCTGGTAATGGGGCTTTTGTAGCGGTTGTAGAAGTGGTACTTTTGTCTGTGTTTGTATCGACAGTCGGACTATTTATCCCACTTATTGCATCTTTCACATCTTGATTATCAGGAGCCACTTTACTCAATAAGTTAAATTGAGCCAAAGCGTCGCTTGTTCGCCCAACTTTCTTATATGACAAACCCAAGAAATAATGAGCATTCAAGTAGCTGTTGTCTAGAAGTACTGCCTTCTCGAAAGCACTAACTGCCCCAGAATATTCTCCTTTATTGTAACGTAGTAACCCAAGTCTGAAGAACACAGTCGCATCGTTTGGTGCCAATTCACCAGCATATTCAGCTTGATTTATAGCTTCAGCGAGATTGCCTTCGTTCGTCTCGATCTGAACCAAGAGGAAGATTGCATCGATATAATTCGCCTTTAGATCGAGAGCTTGTTTGATTAATTTTCTTGCTTCAGGATTATTCTTATTTACGAATTCGAGTGATGCTTTCGATAGAATGATAGAAGGATTATTTGGTGCTAGCAACATTGCTTGATTGTAAGCCGCGGTTGCACTCTCATAACTATTTGCAACCGAAAGAGGAACAAGTGAAGAATATATGTTACCGAGATTCATGTAATTCAAGTACTGTTTAGGATTTTGATTGACCGCAAGCCCCGCTGACTCTTGAGCTAGATTGATGAGCTGTTGGAGACTAGACTTGAGTGTATCGGCTGAAAGAGTCTTGTCATTCACGAGTAGATTGATCTGGCCGACATATACTTGCGACAAACTACGATAATAAACATCATTTTTATTCAATGTGATTGCTTTCAATAGCATCCCTTCTGAACGTGAGAGTGATTGCATCGTGTTATCACCTTTCAGCGCTTTAGAAAAATACATTGTTGAAGTAAATTTCTCTACATATATATATGTAAGAGAAATAGACAAGACCATGAGAACAAGTAACCCGAGAATCGAGAAGAAGCTTTGTCTTGGATCTGACAAGAAAGAAAAATCTTTGACTGGAATCGCTTGTCTTGTGACTAGGATACTGATGAGCGTACCACTCGACATAAACGCCAGCATAAACATCAAAATATTTGGATTATAAAATATTATCGTAATCCATGAATATAGTGAAATCATGAGGGTTGTCATTATGAAATAATTCGAAACCGGGTTCTGCAATGCGATACGGATAGACTGGATACTTCTCGTTACGTATATAACCAAGAACAGTACAAATGCGATAATTCCTAACAACCCGGTAGTTACAACGATAGTACTGAGGGCACTGAATCCATTTGAGAAATCAACATTCCAGAAGATGGTTTGCGCGATGTTCTTTGGTTGCCAAAGAGCCCAATCAATAACGAAAGTATTTGGACCTGTACCGAGAACTGGATTATGTTTGATCGCCTTCCATGCTATCTGTGCAGTAGTTGTGATAGAAGGGCGAATGTCTGTATTGTTCAAACTCACATATCTAGAAATAAAACCGTTGACCAAGTTGCCCCCAACCAAAAACATTAATGAAATAAAAATAACTACCAAAGAAGTAAATGGAAATCTTTTCTTGTTGCCTTCACCTTCGATTATATTGACCCCAGCATGTTGTAGAGAAATACTATAAACAAATATGATAACCGAGAAAACCCCGACAAGTATCCAGACAAGAGGAACGTTCACAATAAACAAGAATAGTAGCCCGAGCACCAATAATATGTACTGGATTATTCTAAATGTTTTAGGTGTCTTCAATAATTCAATTGTAAATATAGACAAAAGAACAAGGATCCCAAACAATAACCCGAAATCATTCCAACTCCCGACTAAGTTACCAGACGATACACCTTGGAAAAAACCAGGCAAAATACGGTCAAAACCGATAAAAATATTCAATAATTCAAAAAAGGCAAGAACAAGCCCCCCGAGAAAGAGAGCTTTTATAAAAAGCCACAAACGTTTTTCGGACTGGAAATAAATAGTAGATAAGAAAAAGATGATGAAGAGAACTAACATAGAACCAAATGTCCCTAATTCGAAACCACTACCGAAAAGTGATATATAGAGAGACGAGGAGAAAAACGAAGCGAGAAGAAAGACAAGTGGTATCGCCCCGGCAAACAAAATTAATTTATCTTTTGGAACCACAAACTTCCCATCACCCAATCGAGAAATCAGCCAGAAGAATAGAGAAAGTGTCGCCCCGACAGACAACAAGAAACCCTTACTTGCTTCTAGGGTTACAGGTGTATAAGGAATAAAAAAGAACAAACTTACAAACATAGTAAACAGAAGAGTGACTAATGATAACTTATTAAAAAATGCTACTTTTTTTGACTCCATATAATGTAAAAAATTATTAATATATAATTATTAATTATACAAAATTATGAACTAAAAAGCTAATTCTGTATTCACCCTACTACCCAATTTTACCCAACAATCATACTTACTATATACAGATCAGACCTGTGCAGAGAGCAAGCAAAATTTCTACGGCTGCGAAGTAGAAACATCACTAGCTGGAACTGTTGGCTCGGTTGGAGTTGGTACTGTTTGCACAGGTCCGACGACCTCGGCAGGAGTGTTGAGGGTTGCGGGAGCTGGATCGGTTCCGCCGGCTTGAGGTTGCACAGGTCCGACCCCGGCGGGAGTGTCGGTTGCGCTTGGTGGATTATTCTCTGTGGCTTGCTCGGTCGGTTGAGAACTTGCGGCTTGACCGACGAGTAATTGGTCAAGCTTGGTTTTGTTGATGCACGTCTCTGCCCCACTATCGTCGGTCATACAAATTTCTTTTGTATGAACTTTGTTCGAGAAGAAATCACCGATTCCATTTGTACTATTTGCAAACCAGACAGAAATACTATCTCTCCAATCATTTTTAACTTCCATATTATTGATATTAACAATCTTTAGATTCATCTCTTTTATCGAAGCCATCATGATACCATTTACTGAAACTTGATCGATAGAGTTCCCTACCATGAACATTTTATCAACTTCGTCGGCGATGAAACCAATTCTTTCTTTTGCAAGTGGTGACTCTGCCCCGTACCCATCCACTTCTTTAATGTAACGGAATGTGTGAAGTGGAGCATCTACTACCATCTTGAGTGCATTACTATAATCTGTGTAATCGAGGATATCTTGCTTGGTATCTCTGATCGAAGTTTGGTCTCCGATGACAGTCCCGGCTGTATCGTTCGCATTACTTGGTGCACTTGTATTTATTCTCAACTTACCAGCAGCATCTTGCCAGATGTAGCCAGCTGTGCCACCTTTCGCCAAGAAATTAATTGACCCTGCCCCTGTATTTGTCGCATTTGTATTTCTCCCGAGAGTCAAAACCGGCCCAGCAACCCCATCACCCAAATCCAATGAACCGATTTCAAGTTTCGTTGATGGACTCGTGGTGCCAATCCCCACATATCCATTCGTCGTATCAATATTCATCACATTCGTCGTTCCATTTGCTTTATTGAATTGAATAGCGGTAGTTGAGTCTGCACTTGGATATAACTTCGGAGAAATTAAACCCGATGTTGTCGAAAGCGTATTTGCTCCAAGAGTGACTGCACCAGTCGCTCCTGTGTATGGAACATACGAAGTTAAATCAGAAGTAAATGCAAATTGTTTTCTCGCCGCCCCCGTAGTGATTGTTCCATAATAAGCATCCGTCAAAAACTCAATCGCCCCCACCTCTGCCGTTGTATTTAGCACCCCACTTGTAAGTTTAAGTGGTGCTGTTCCTGCTGTGGCAGTGCCGGCTTTGATATTTAAGTAGGCTGTGGGGGTTGTCGTCCCAATCCCGACGTTGCCG
>JANYAX010000011.1 GCA_025361085.1 Candidatus Nomurabacteria bacterium
ATCTAAACAATATTTCTAAAAAAGAAGTTGCTTTTGTCGTCAATAAACTTAATAATCGACCCAGAAAGTGCCTCAACTACCAGACTCCCAACGAGGTCTTTTCTTTAGCTAAATGTGGTGCACTTTGAACTGGAATTCACCAGGAAAATAATGCGAAATAATGAAAATGTAATAATTGACACGGTTCTATTTAGTACTTATTGTCAATGTTTTATATAGAAGGAGAGGTTATTACAAATTGAAAACTAATTATATATAAAGGTTTATAATGAAAAAAATATTTTTAATATTGCTGTCAATCACTACCATTCTTCTGATTATCGGCGTGCACATATTATGGGGAGATAAATTAAATGATGCGTTTCTTTTTGGCGGCACAGCAGCAACTGCGTTGTTTACCCTTATTTTGGTATTTGTAGCCTGGACGCAGTTGACAGGCATTAATGCCACATCAAGCTGCGATTTTATTCATAGATTCAAGAAAGACTATTTTAGAAAATCGACACGTAGGCTGTTTTATCTTATAGAACATGAGTGTATTATTTTTAACGAGAATAGCTCACCTTCAGACATTGATGATTCATTCTTCAAAGTTGATAAAGATAAAGTGTCAAATTCGAATCTGCCGGATGATATAAAACGTGATTTATTAACCAAGACATCCTACTCAACTTATGAAATTGATGATCTTCTGTTAGGTCATTTTGAAGATGTAGGATTATTCGAGAAAACAAATGTAGTGAATATTGATATGGTTTATGAAGAGTTTGATTATTATATATGCATCACACATGAAAACAAAGAAATTAAAAAGTATTTAGAATATTGCCGCAAAGGCGATGGTAACGATGACATATATGACAAATTCTCAGACATATATGAGAAGTGTCAATCTTACGGAAAATTAAAGAAGAAAAAAATAAATGACAGCATTATATTTAGTGGCATATCTGAATCAATTTGGAAATTTAAATTTAATCTATACGAAAAACTTAAAAGAGAATTCATGCTTAGATCATAAACAATTACGCTTTATAAAAAGGTGCGAATCATGGACAGAAAGGCTTTAATCATGTCAAACCCGGGTGAAGTGGGTGATGAAAAGTATTGTAAAGGGGTCTATATAGATGTTGATAATTATAAACGACACCTTATATCACCACTTGGCGGTTCGTGGTATAATCATGAAATATTGGTTCATGATAGACCAACAAAAAAACAAGTTGATGATTATGTAAACCAACTCAGTAACTATGATTACACTATTATTATTTTTACTGGTCACGGCTACTATTCTAAATATAAAGATACAACAATTATTGAATTAAGAAAGGATGAAGAATACGATTCTTTAGATTTAAGAAGAGCAACAAACAAACGCACAATTATATTAGACTGCTGCCGTAAAATATATCTAAGAGTTATTTTTGAAGACTCATTAGCTAAGGCAGCAGTTCGCGCAGCAAAAACTCTCAATCCTAATAGATGTAGAATCGCTTTTGAAAAAGAAATAACCCAGTGTGCAAACGGCGTAGTCGTTGGATATGGCTGTGCGAAAAATGAAATGTCTGGCGAAAATGAGTCAACAGGTGGTTATTATTCATCGGGGTTACTTAGAGGAGCTAAAAAATGGCTAGAAAATGATAACACCGATATTCCGAAATATCATAATACTTTATCAATAGTATCAGCGCACAATAAAGCTATAGAATTTGTTGACCGAGCAAGTAGTGGAAACCAACATCCCGAAATTGAAAAGCCAAGGTCTGGTTCATATTTCCCATTTGCAGTGATAGCTTAGTAAATATTTGAGGGATGATTTTTTTTATGGGAAAAATGGGACAGCTTAAATATTTAGTTTCTCCTCGCAGATAAAAATCATGAGTAATTTGTAATTGAGGGACGCCCTTAAGTTTTTAAGTTTCTATCCCGACAGATAACAATCATTTTCTCACACTATTTATTTTGTTGATCCGCTGATTCAATTTTCTTTGGTTTGCCCGGTTTTGTTTTCGCGCCGCAGGACGAGGCCTGAGGCATGGATGGCATTTCTGACGGGAAGACAAAACGTACCGCCCGTTCATAAAGCAAGTAGTCCCATGCCCAATTGATCAGAACCATAACCCGGTTGCGAAAACCAATAAGATTGAAGAAAAAGCAAGGGGTCAAGTCTCTTCTTGACTCATATTATGGATTGGTGTACTGGAATTATATGGCAAGACCTTTACGAATCCAATACCCTGATGCTTGGTATCATGTAATGAACCGGGTGGAAAATGGGGTCAGGTCTTGAAATATCAGTATTTCTGCTAAACCTCGTCATTCCTAGCTTTGCGGCGATTGTGGCACTAATTTTCAATCAGCCTATCCTGAGCTGGTCGAGCTTTGTTTTGAGAATCGACTCAATACTTTTATA
>JANYAX010000035.1 GCA_025361085.1 Candidatus Nomurabacteria bacterium
CTTCTGTATTGATTATTTCTATGCTTGTAATTTCAATCATTGGAAAATCAAATACTGATAGTATCATCTCCGCGAAATCTCTTACTTCTAGTATTGGATCTCTACTGTCTATCACTGTTGCATATACAACAGAGGCGTATCAAGGCTCTTTTCAGAGGTGGACAAACAATCATTTTTTATTTTCTCTTTTGTCTGGAATTTCGCTTTTTTTCCTTCTTTTAATTAACTTATTTTAGTTAAATTACCTTGCTTTATGAGCAAGGTTTTTTTTATTGTGTTGTAATGCTAAAATATTGCGTGCACCTCTAATACTCGTTATAATACGCTTATCTTATAAGTAATTAATTGCTTAAAAACAATATGAAAAAAGAAAAAAATTCACTAAATATCTCGTTGTTGTCTGATCGAGTTCTTATTTTGCCACAAGATGCAAAAAAGACTGAGCAAAAGACAAGTGCAGGTATCATACTTTCAGTAAAAGAGGCAGAACAAAAGATGGAGATTGGTAAAGTTGTTGCTATAGGCACAGGCAGAAGAGCAAATGATGGCTCCAGAATCGAATTTGATGTAAAGGTTGGAGATAAAGTATATTTTAAAAGAGGTTATGATGTTGAAGAAGTTACGTTAGATGAGGTGAAGTATGTATTACTCGGAGAACCAAATGTATACGCTATTATTAAATAATTAGTCCCAAAAAATATGTCAGCAAAACAAATTTTGAGTGGTGAGGATGCTCGAAAAGCATTATCTCGTGGAGTTGATGTAATTGCGAATGCGGTAAAAATTACAATTGGACCACGTGGTCGCAACGTTGTGCTAGATAAAGGTTATGGTGCACCAATGATTACAAATGACGGTGTTTCTATTGCAAAAGAAATAACTCTTCCAAATAGATTTGAAAATCTTGGAGCAGAGATGACAAAAGAAGTCGCAAGCAAGACAGACGAAATAGCAGGAGATGGAACAACTACTTCTGTGGTTTTGATGCAAGCCCTAGTGAGTGAAGGAATGAAGCGTGTAGCTATGGGTGCAAACCCTATGGGTGTTCGTCGCGGAATGGAGGCTGCACTTCGTGATGCAGAGATATACCTCACAAGTATTGCAAAAGCAGTGAAGACTGATGGGGAGATAGAACAGGTTGCTACTATTTCATCTGAGAGTTCTGAATATGGTAAGAAAATTGCTGAGACTATAAAAAAGGTAGGCAAGGACGGTGTAGTAACTGTTGAAGAATCGCAGTCATTTGGAATTACTTCCGAGATTACCGAAGGTCTAGAATTTGATAAGGGATATATCTCACCGTACATGGTTACAGATACAGCTCGCATGGAATCTGTATATAAAGATGCATCAATTTTGATTACCGACAAAAAAATTACTTCAATTCAGGAAATACTTCCTCTACTCGAGAAAGTTGCACAGACTGGAAAAAAAGAACTTGTCATTATTGCTGAAGATATTGATGGCGAAGCCTTAAATACTCTCGTGCTCAATCGTTTACGTGGATCATTCATGGTCTTGGGCATCAAAGCTCCAGGGTATGGTGACCGCAAGAAAGAAATGCTCGAAGATATTGCGATAGTAACAGGAGCAACCGTCATAACAGATGCAGTATCGCTTGATTTTGAAAATGCAGAAATGAGTGTTCTTGGTAATGCTAGCCGCGTAATTTCTACAAAAGATAAGACAATCATTGTTGATGGAAAAGGGAAGAAGAATGCATTAGTAGAGCGTATTGCACAAATACGAATACAACTCAAAAACGCAAGTTCAAAATATGATAAAGAAAAGTTTGAAGAGAGGTTGGCAAAGCTTAGTGGTGGTGTAGCAATTCTAAAAGTAGGAGCTGCTACGGAGACTGAAATGAAGTACATCAAACTCAAGATTGAGGATGCGCTAAAGGCGACAAAGGCCGCAATTGCAGAAGGTATAATTCCAGGAGGTGGATCAACTTTTGTACGATTATCAGGAAACCTAGAAACTTCTCTTGAATTACTCAAGAAGAAAAAAGGACAGCAGCCAGAATACATCATTGGATATCAGATTGTTATAAAAGCACTCAAGGAACCAATCACTCAAATTGTTATAAATGCTGGTCGTGATGATGCAGCTGTGATAATTAAGGATATCAAGGAAGGCAAGGTGCTTAGTGGTTACGACGCACTAAATGATGTTATGGTAGATGATATGCTCAAGGCAGGTATAGTTGACCCAGTGAAGGTGGCAAGGGTGGGTCTAGAGCGTGCTGTGTCCGCTGCAGGTATACTCCTTACAACAGAGGTTGCTGTTGTGGATATGCCAGAGGATTCAAAGCCTGCGGTAGGAGGCGGAAATGACATGGGTTATTAGAAAATAAAAAATGAGCAGTAGTGCTCATTTTTATTTTGTGCGGACAGGGGGAATCGGTCACAAATAACTAAGCAAATTCAGAGCAAGTTCATCATTTGCAAAGTTCTCACGACACCAGCTCTCCTTTTCAATTTAAGGAATGCTTCGCATAAATAATAAGAGGGAATCGGTCACGACTCACAAAGTATTTTGCTCCAAGCATTCGCAAAATACTAAGTGGTCTCGACCCCAGCTCGGCGACCGCGCGCAAATGGAAGAACCCCATCAAGCTTTGCTTGTGGGGTTCTATTCCATTCTGCGGCGGTAAACCCGCCTCCGCTTTTCGATTCCCCCTGTACGTGCAAAATAAAACAAAAACAAAGCTGTCGCTTTGTTTTTGTTATTTTGTGCGGACAGGGGGAATCGAACCCCCGACATCTGCTTGGAAGGCAGAAGTTTTACCACTAAACTACATCCGCATGTATATTCAATTCAGTAGAGACATCTTACCAAATTTTGTTAAATTTGCAATCTCTTACAAAAACTTATCCATTGCCCACATTTTGTAATAGGTTATAATTATATTATGAATACAACAACAATCGTCATAATAGCTGCTATCGCTATATTTGTATTATTTATCATCTCTGCTTATAACAAGCTTGTTCGCATGGTAAACCGTGCAGAAGAGGCATGGCAGGATATAGAAGTACAACTTAAACGCCGCTACGACCTTATCCCAAACTTAGTAGAAACAGTTAAGGGATATTCTTCACATGAAGAGGGAACACTTACAAAAGTTATTGAGGCTCGCAACTTGGCTATGGCTGCCCCTCACGATGCACAATCAGCAGGAGCTGTTGAAGCAGGACTCGCAGGTGCACTAAAATCAGTATTCGCACTATCTGAGGCATATCCAGATCTAAAGGCAAATCAGAATTTCTTGGCACTACAAAACGAACTTGCAGATACAGAAAACAAGATTCAGGCAGCTCGCCGTTTCTACAATGGTAATGTCCGTGATCTTTCAACTGCAATTCAGGTATTTCCAAGCAATATTATTGCAAACATGTTTGGATTCAAGAAGAAGGAATACTTTGACTTACCAGATGGAGATGTGGCTCAGAATAATGTAGAAGTCAAATTCTAAATATAAAATAATAATCAGCTATGGCTGATTATTTTTTTTGTAGTTTATAACATCTTGCTATAAGTATTGAAATTAAATGAAATGAGGCACATTAGAATAATCACTACATAAAATGTTACTAACATATATTAAAATAACGCCCTATTATTATTGTAATTAATGATAATATTATTATATGAACAATATAGAAAATAAAATGCGTCGCCAGTTAATAATAGATATTAATAAATCAAAAATAGATGAAGCTACTTTGAAATATGAGCAATGTCTAAAAGTCGAAAAATTGATAGAAATGTATGGATATTCTGAACTCACTTTTACAAAAGATAAGGTAATTATACGTCCTCGTTTGGTTAACGTAGTTAAATTTCTTGAAAATGATGAAAAATATATAGATATGTTTTTTCATGATAGCAGTTGTACACTAAAAAGCGGTGCTCACTCAAAATGTCTTAAATATGATGGTAGCCCAATCACGAGTGAGACTTTACGTTTAATAAAACAAGATATAGATGATAGGTCCGGATTTTACGTTGGATTATCATTACTAAAAAGTTCCATAATTGTTTTAACAACTCAAGCCTAATATTATTTTCTTTCAAACTGGAGGTATAACCTCCAGTTTTTGCTACTAACACTACAAAAAGGGGACAGCCCCCTTTGTAGCTAATACAGAGAAACTGCGAAAGCAGTTATTTTGTATGCGAAGCATCTTCGGAGCGAAATACGCTATCTTGTATATCTATTAACAAATACAGATTTGATTTACTACAAGGAGCATTCCTGTGCCAAATTTAACGACGTTAGTCGCAACAATTAGCAATAGATTTTGTCACAGAATATTATATAAATAGTTATATTAGTATGGGTGAGGTATCAATATTTCATAATATTGAGAATCTAAGCCACAATTTAACATTATGAAAAAATTAATTCAGCAAATGAATACAACATGGACACGCGCTTTTAAGCACGTCTCTTTTGCTGCAGGATATCTTCCATGCAGAACTATATTGTATCCAGCCCTGGTTAATTTTTGTTAATCGTTATATTCACTATTTAAACTACTCAAAAAGTTTCAAATTCCAAAGAATGACCTAGGCTGCATAGAAGCCTGGGTTTTTTTAAACCAAATAATTTGGCGAACTTGCACATGTTTCGTAAGTCGACTCGGTCAATGTATAACTCATACATTTCCCTAGAGTTCGACTTACTGCAACATGTACAATTTCATCCAAATTCTTAGATTTAATAATTCAGTCGTTAACTGCAATTTTTGAAAGCAGTTAGCATTAACTCCTATCAGCATTGTTCTTTCTAAAAATCAAAAATATTTCTAACCCAAAAAAACAAGGAGGTATATTATGAAAAATTCACTATCGCGCAACATTACCGCTTTTACTTTGTTTGAAGTTTTTAGCGAGACCTTTTTCTGGGGTCCTATTGTTATTCTGAGTATTATGAGACTGGGCAAGATGCCACTAGCAGACATATATTTTATGGAATCTGCTTGCGTTATGATTGCTTTAGTTTTGAACATTCCAGCAGGGATGATTGCAGATCTATATGGCAGAAAGTTCGTCTTGCTTATAGGCAGCATTGCCACTTTAATTAGTGCAATAATGTTCGCAGGAATGCACGATCCTCTTACTGCTTGGATCTCAAATATCTTTTGGGCTATCAGCTTGGGTTTTATATCAGGAGCAGATAGCGCAATTTTGTACAATGTACTTGCAGCAAATCGTATGCAGCGTAAGTTTAAAATTATTATGGGGAGGGCATCGAGTTATAGACTCGCTCTTCAATCCATAGGTTCACTTATCGCAGGAGTCTTGGCTACTCATAGCCTCCGTCTTCCTCTCTATGCTTCTATTCCTACGCTTTTTATTCCAATCGGTTCTATCCTTTTAATGAAAGATGTGGATAAATCTGAGGATAAAAATAAAAAACGCCTCACACTTAAGGAACTTGCCAATATTTCAATTGATGTTCTAAAGAAAAAAGAAGTAAGGTTTATGATTGTATTTGCAACTGTTTTGGGAGCGGTGGGTAAAGTATGGTTTTTTACTTATAACCCATATTTCGAACTCGTTAATGTTCCTCTTACTCAGTACGGCATTATTTTTGCCAGCTGTAGCGGGGTAGCTTGTTTGGCTAGTTACAACGTAGAACGAATTGAGAGACTTCTTGGAGAAAAAAACACTCTCATCTTGATGGTTGTTTGTGTATCATTTCCAATATTGCTTATGGGATTATTCCCAATTTACATTTTTGCATTTTTGCCACTTATCCAAAACATTGTGCGTGGTACAATGAAGCCACTTGTAGAGCAGTATTTGAATAAATATATTGGATCAGCAGAAAGAACAACTGTCCTTTCGGCATACTCTACAATTTCATGCTTAGCTGGTGTTTTTGCTCTTGCTGTCTTTGGTGCCGTTATTAAATACGCGTCACTATCACAAGCACTTATTCTCCTTGGAGCTAGCGCCCTTATTTTTGGGGCTATTAGCTACAGGAAATATATAAGTTTGTATGCATGAGCGAAATCCTAAATCTTTTATGAAATATAATTGAATTACTACAACTGGAGGTAACCCCTCCAGTTTTTTTATTTAAAAATACTAATTGTTACTAACAGCTACTATTACAAAGGTGACTGTCACCTTTGTAATAGTAG
>JANYAX010000012.1 GCA_025361085.1 Candidatus Nomurabacteria bacterium
GGTTCGTACTACTGTACTCACATGCGCTCCGGCTTTCTCATCTCACAAACCTCTCAAAATACAAAATGCACCAGCTGTACTGGTGCATTTTGTATTTTGCGGAGGATGTGAGATTCGAACTCACGGTCCCAATTAAGGAACGACGGTTTAGTAAACCGTTGATTTAAACCACTCATCCACACTTCCTCACTTTGTTCGTCAGCGTGTATTCGTGCCCTCCCGGGCCCTTCCCTCAAGCAGTGTTTACACATAGCTTGTCGGACAATTGTATCCGAACGGATGAAATATAAAGCAGTTTATATTTCATATCCACACTTCCTTTTATTAACGCAACTCTGACTATATTAGCATATTTATTCGATTTATAAAATATGATTGAGAAATAAGCACTAATATGTTATTTTATAAATACGGAGCCGTGTCAGAGTGGTCTAACGTACCTCTTTGCTAAAGAGGCAGGGTGTAACAGCCCTCGCTGGTTCGAATCCAGCCGGCTCCGCAAATCTTTAAACTCATATTTGACAAATAAAAACCAAATATGGTAGTATTTAGTTTACCTAACTATTAGGTAAACTTATGAAAAATACAAAAATAACAGTGCATAAAGAGTTAGACGATATATTATTGGACTTTCGTCGTATCATGACATCTTCTTTACTGAAGGAATCTCATGGGTCAGGGTTCTCACTTTCGCATTTTGAGATTATCAAGTATGTAGCAGAGAAAGGTAGAGTCTCAATGAAAGACATAGCAACATGGCTTCATATCACTCCCCCATCAGCAAGTGCCCTTGTCGACGTACTTGTAAAGAAAAAGCTTGTAACCAGAATCCCATCTGAAAAAGACAGACGAACCATCCACATTATTTTAAACAAAGAAGCACATAAACTCTTATTTAAGATACATAAGAATAAAATTACTGCCTTCAAGAAAATGCTTTCAAAGCTAGACAGTAAAGATAAAGAAGATCTGGTCCGTATTATTAGCAAATGTATATCTAACTAGAAAATATGAAAAACAAACTTACAAAAATTTTATCAAAACCAAAAATAGTTATTCCGGTCGTTGCTATTATCGGAATTTTCTTGATGATTGTCGAATACAACCACATCGGGAAAGCTCCAGAAGTGAACGTCGCACTTAACGCTCCCTCATCTTTTATCGAATCGAAAGGAATTATCGATCTTTCATTTCCTAAAAATGGTCGCGTAGCCGAAGTTCTAGCCACGAATGAGCAAACGGTGCATAAAGGAGACATACTAGCTAGACTTTCTGCTCCCGATCAAGAAGGAGCGGCAAGTCAAGCCAAAGGAGCACTTGATTTGGCTGAAGCAGAATTCGCTTCACTCAATTCCCAATACGCAAGCACAAAGAAACAGCAAGATTTGATTGTGAAAAACGCTTATCAAACACTTCTCTCAAGTGGGCTCGAAGGGGTACCAAGTGAGCAAGACACAAACGTCCCAATAATTTCTGGAGCATATACTTGTGGCAAAGAAGGATCATACCTTATTAGTCCTTACAAATCAGCCGATGGTGATACTGGGTATTCTTTCGTTTATTCAGGGTTAGAAAATGGAGTTACAAGTGTTAAATATGACAATCCTGTTCTCTTGGGTAATTGCGGGCTTCAAATAAAATTTGCTCAAACAACATCTTTTAATGTAAGCACAAAATGGACTATCAATATCCCAAATACAAAAAGTCCTACATATCTGGCCAATAAAAATGCTTATGAATTAGCAAAACAAAACGAAGAAAAAGCATTATCAGATTTGGCAACAACGATAGGAAATAGCGATAATAATAGTATCGAGAAGGCAAAAGTCGCCGCCGCTCGTGGAGCATATGAAGCTGCGCTCGGAGCATATCAAAACAATCTGATCGTTGCCCCCGAGAATGGAACTATCAGCTTCATCGACAAAGATTTACTGGTTGGTCAGTCGGTAATATCAAACAAAATTGTTATCAGCATAACTGCAAAATAAATATGGAAAAACCAAAGACAAGTATATTCGCAAAATCATGGATCCAAAGTTTAACAGGAATAATAGTTATTATTCTCGTTGTTGGTGGTGCATTATTTTACAAATCAATCTCATCCTACGTCAGTGTCGAAGATGCAATAATTTCTTCTCCTGTTATATCAATCGCGCCAGAAACACCAGGCACACTAGACCAAGTATATGTAAAAGAAGGTGATGCCGTCGTAAAGGGTCAACAGCTTGCAAGAGTTGGGGCTGAAATATTAACAGCAAAAGTTGACGGTATAATAATTTTCACAAACAATACACCGGGGCAAGTTTTCAATTCTTCACTTGCGGTTATAAAAATGATCGACCCAAATGAATCAAGAGTTCTAGCAACAATAAAAGAAAATTCTGGATTGTCAAAAATCGCAATTGGTAACCCTGTTTCATTCACCGTTGATGCTTTCGGGTCAAAACAATACACAGGTGTAGTCGAAGAGATAAGCCCCACAGCTAATGATACAAATATTGTTTTCAATATTTCAGATAAAAGAGCAATCCAAGAATTTACAATAAAGGTCAAATACGATGTGCCATCACACAAAGAATTTAAAAATGGCATGTCTGCAAAGATAAAAGTTTTCTATAAATAAAATATGGAGACCAAGCAGAATAATCTGCGCTGGTGGATTCTCTTGACCGTCATTATCGGCACATTCTTGGGCCGACTTGATCAAACGATTGTTAACCTTGCGCTTCCTAAAATAATAAATACTTTCAGTATCACTGTTTCATCAGCGGGGTGGATAGCCACGGCGTATATTTTAGCGAATGCGATATTTGTCCCTATCTGGGGGAAGCTTGGAGACACGATCGGGCGCAAAAAAGTTTATATAATCGGTTTTGCAATATTTATTCTCGGTTCAGTACTCGCGGGTCTCTCTTGGAATTTGAATTCTATGTTGGTGTTTCGAGTTATCCAAGCTATAGCCGGTTCAGCCGACTACCCTACCGCCATGGCGATAATCGCCGTAACTTTCAGTGCAGGGAAAGAAAGGGCTCAAGCTCTTGGACTTTGGTCTACTTCATTTGCGGCCGCAACAGTTTTCGGCCCACTTCTCGGAGGACCACTAATCGATACCTTCGGCTGGCGTTCAGTTTTCTTTATCAATATTCCGATCGGTATAGTTGGCATCTTGATGGCACTGCGATTTATTAATGAATCGAAATCCGCAATCAAAACAAAATTCTTCGACTGGTGGGGTGCAATAACGCTCGGCATAATGCTTTCATCTCTCGTCTTGGTTCTCGACAAGGGTTCAGGCTGGGGGTGGTTGTCGCTTGATAGTTTTATCTGCTACGCACTAGTTGTAGTTTTCACTAAAATATTTATACAAGTAGAACACAGGGCGAAAGAACCAATCGTTGATCTGAAGTTTTTCAAAATCCCTGCGTTTGTGAATACCCTTTTGAATAATTTCATCGTCTTCATGGGAATGATGGGCGGGGTTTTCCTCATCCCGATTTTTGCCCAGACGTTTCTCGGTTACAATGCCACCGAAACTGGTTACCTATTCATCCCGATGGCCGCAATGATGATGATCGCTTCACCACTCGGGGGAGCATTGTCTGGAAAAGTAAAAGCCAAATACATAATATTCGCAAGTACTTTCGTAGCCGCTATTGGACTTTTCCTTTTTTCTTTCCTTGATCCAAAATCAGGACCCCTCGCTATCATAGTACCTCTGTGTATCATGGCTTTTGGCCTTGGTTTCGGAATGGCACAAAGAACAAATATCATCGCTTCGGTTGTAGAGCCAAACGAAATAGGTATAGCTTCTTCGGTTCTTGCTATTGTTCGTAATATTGCTGGAGCTTTCGGGATCGCCCTTTTTGGAACAATTTTAAACAATAGAATTAATCACAACATAATACAAATAAATGATTACAGCCACATCATAAGCAACAAGGTAGCTCAAGTTGGACAATACATATCACTCATCATATTAAAAGCACAAGTTAATGCTTATGATTACGTATTTATAATTTCTGGTTTCGTTGTGGCCATTGGTGCTTTCGCCATCTTAACTCTCAAATTAAAAAACGAAAAAACAAATGTGACTGTTCATGTCGAAGGATAAATTACCATTTTTTGTGGTATAATATATCTTATGGATGAATTGGAAAAATTGAAAAAGGAAGTGAGCCAATTAAAAGAATTAAACGAAAATAAATCCGATATTATTTCTATTACGGCCCACCAACTTCGCACATCCCTTTCAGCTCTCAAATGGATATTCAAAATGTTTATAGACAGAGATGTCGGCGAACTTACCAATGAACAAAACGAGCTAATGCAAAAAGCATATGTCAGTAACGAGCGTATGCTAGTACTCGTGAATGATTTGCTCACACTAAGCCACAGTGAAGATGCGTTTATAAAATACAATTTCAAAAAAATAAATATTATTCACACGATTGAACAAACAATATTTGAATTTTCTGGTGAATTAAGTAAAAAAGGCATCGAGTTAATTTTCTTGAAACCAGAAGAATCTTTCCCAGAATTAAATTGCGATGAAGAAATGATACGCGTAGTTATACAAAATTTGATTGAAAATGCCATAAAATACAGCAACAAAGGAGGAAAAATCTTCATATCACTTAAACAAGAAGATCATAATATAATAATGTCTGTCCACGACTCGGGAATCGGTATAGAAGAAGAAGATAAGCCAAGTATATTCAAAAAATTTTTTAGATCTGAAAAAGCTAAAGTGAAAGACCCCATTGGGTCAGGGCTTGGTTTATTTACAACAAAAAATATAGTCGAAAAACACAATGGTAAGATATGGTTTGAAAAGACCGACGGAGATGGAACAACCTTCTTTGTATCATTGCCAATTTCATTAAAAGTATAGTATAATATAATCACATGAAAAAAGTGCTTATAATAGAAGATGACAGTTTTCTCCAGGGACTTGAAGCTAACAAACTTGAAAATGTTGGTTACAGTATCATTACAGCTTCAACAGGAGAAGAAGCAATGGAGAAAATTAATGAGCCAAAGATCGACTTGATACTTCTCGACTTGATACTTCCTAATTTTGATGGATTTGAAGTTCTCAAAAAAATTAGAGAAACCGAAGCTACAAAGAATGTACCAGTTATTGTATTTTCCAATCTATCAGAAGAGAAAGATCAAGACAAAGCAAAGAAAATGGGAGCCAGCGACTTCATGGTCAAATCAAATTTTACTCTTGATGAATTAGTAGAAAGAATAAAAAAGGTACTGAAGAAATAGTCCGCCATCTGGCGGATTTTGTTTTTTATATGGTTATTGTTTGTATGATATACTTAACAAATGAGAGATTTGACCAAAACTGAAACCATAATTCTTCTTATTATTTTCATTGCAATAGGCGGAATCGTCCTATATGGGAGAAATTCTATTAACAACTTTTCACCTCTAGATTATGTATTTAAATGACAATATCGAATCTCATTTTCGAATAGACGCGAACCAAAAGAAAGCGATCACTCACCTCGGCATTACCCGCGTGCGTGATTTACTTTACTACTTCCCTTCGCGATATACCGACATCAGTGAATTCCGCAATATAAATACTCTACAAGATGGCGATACAGCAACTGTCATTGGGAAAATTTCTAATCTCAAAACCAAAAAAAGTTTCAAAAGTAAAATCCCGATGGGTGAAGCACTCATCACGGACATCACAGGCAAGATTCATATCATATGGTTCCATCAACCGTATCTAGCCAAAATGTTACAGGAGGGCGCAACTGTCCGCGTGACTGGCAAAATTTCTGACAATAAAACTTATGGTTTGACGCTGACAAACCCAGAAATAAGCAAGGAAGATATTTTGCCGATTGATTTGCACGACTCACTTTTCCAAAAATCCGAACGAAGTGAACAGTTTGGCTACCCCATTTACCCAGAGACAAAAGGGATTACTTCAAAATGGATGTATCATGCCATCGGAAAAATTCTAAAAAATGATTGCGTGAAAAATATAGAAGATTATTTAGATAAAGAAATATTAGAAAAATACAAACTGCCAAGCCTTCACACTGCTCTCGTTTGGATTCACTTGCCAAAAACAAAAGAGCACGCCGAAATCGCTCGCAAGCGATTTGCTTTTGAAGAAGTTTTTTTCATCCAACTTACTCGCCAGCAAGAACGTAAAAAATATGAAGAAAACTTTTCCTATAAACTTGTCGTCGATGACAAAGATATAAAAGATTTCACTTCACGTTTTCCTTTTACTCCGACACTTGCTCAAGACAATGCCATCCGCACAATATTGGCAGATTTGAAAAAAGATAAACCGATGTCTCGCCTCATCGAAGGTGATGTAGGAAGTGGTAAAACATTTGTAGCTGCAACCATCGCATACGCGGTTATAAAAAATACGACAGGAACTTCAAAATATGGTGATTTTGGCAATCTGCAAGTTGCCTATATGGCACCGACCGAAGTCTTGGCAATTCAACTATATGAGAACTTTGTAAAATATTTCGAACACACTGGCATCTCGATCGCTCTCATGACTTCAAGCGGTTGTCGCAAATTCCCAAGTAAAAGTGCAGGTTGGGAAAATGGGAAACAAATCAAAACTTGGACAACAATATCGAAAAATCAACTTTTGAAATGGATTAAAAATGGCGAAATTCCAATTGTTATCGGTACTCATTCACTTATTTCAAAATCTGTAGAATTTGAAGATTTGGGACTTGTAATAATCGACGAACAGCATCGTTTCGGGACAAATCAAAGAATGAAACTCGCCAAAAAAGAGGGGCACTCGCCTCACTACCTCTCGATGACGGCTACTCCTATCCCCCGCACATTGGCTCTGACGATATATGGCGACTTAGATCTCTCAATCATCGACCAAATGCCAGCTGGAAGAAAAGAAGTTATCACTGAAATTGTTTCAGAAAACAAGAGAGAAAGTGCATATGAAAAAATTAAAAAAGAATTAGAGGATGGACGACAACTTTACGTCATTTGTCCGAAGATAGAAGGAGGCGAAGAGATAGGACAAATTGTTCCAGGAAGCATTACGGAGGCCGACGGGCCGAGTACTAGCAAAAAACTCAGCAGAGTTTTATTGCGTGCTGACGGGAATAATTTGTCCGATCTCAAAGCCGTAACATCAGAAGCCAAAAGATTAAAGAAAGATATTTTCCCAAATTACAATATTGAAATAATGCACAGCAAAATGACAAAAGATAAAAAGGAGAAAGTCATGCGTGATTTTGCTGGTCATAAAATTGATATTTTAGTCTCCACTTCTGTTATTGAAGTCGGGGTAAACATTCCAAACGCAACCGTCATTGTTATCGAGGGAGCTGAACGTTTTGGGCTCGCCCAGCTTCACCAACTCCGTGGACGTGTTATCCGCTCTACCTTCCAATCGTATTGTTATCTTTTCGCCAATGCCAAAACGGCTAAAACTATGGATCGCCTAAAAGCACTCACGAAAGCTGCCAATGGCTTCGAACTTGCCGAGCTTGATTTACAACTTCGTGGAGCAGGGCTACTCGGTGGAGACAAGCAATGGGGCATCACCGACCTCGGGATGGAAGCCATAAAGAATATTAAAATGGTAGAAGCGGCGCGAAGCGAAGCAATCGCGATTATTCAAAAAGATATTGACCTAAAATCATCCCCTCTCCTTGCCCAAACCCTCGCCTCCAAAAACCTCAAATTGCATTTTGAATAGGAATTATTCTGTGTCATTAATTATTCTTTCCTGCTTGCTAATTTCTCCATTTGAAAAAGAATTTTTATTAGTCTCTCCCTGGGGCATGGCTTTATAATCTATATTAAAAATTGGCTTATTTTCATTATCAAATGAAACAGCTAAATCCTTTATTCCAATAGGCTTATCCGCTGCAAGAGAATCGGCGTTGTATGTTCTTGAAAATTCTTGAGCATATCCGCCTTGAGCTCCAACACTGCATGAAATAAAACCAACTCTCGGGGTTTCGACAAAAAATCTTTTCGCTTTTTTGAAACCCTCTCCCTTAAAATCATCCTTACTTAAATATCTTTTATCTTCAGATCTTACAAAGTCAGCTTTTGATACTTCTTCAATACTTTTTTCATCAAAATCTTGGGTTAGAATTATTCCGTCTGGTGAGCCGTGTCCAAAAACAATTGCGTATTCTATTTTATTTTGGTCACCGAACTTAATGTCTTGTCTCAATAATCTTTTTGCTAAATCTATTTTATTTGCAACTTCTATATATCTAGTAAGATAATCATGATTAGATAATTCGTTTGAAATATTTTCGAGTTTTGGCCCCAATCCATTTTTTTCAAAAGCATTATTGTGATCATGGCGCGAAGTTATAAACATTCCATATTGCCCTTCTTGGTCTGCTATTTCTAATTGTTTAATCCAAAATTCTGGTGACATTCGATCGAAACGAGTCACGCCATTGTTTTCATATAGTTTTTTTACTGCCCCTTTTTGAATTTTTTCTAAATCACTAACATTTTTTAAATTTTTAATAACACATGATCCGTCTTCAAAATAATCTGCCTCAAGCCAACTATTCGTAAAAACAGAAGCATCTTCTATCCCTATTTTAGAAATAAAATCAGATAGTTCACTTTTATACAAAAAAGACATCTCCTGTGATTCCTCAATCATCTCCCACCTAGGTAATTTATTAAAATCACCCTTATCAAAAATATCCCTAAGCGTCAAAACATATCCGCGCCTAAAACGAAGATCATCTTTTAAATAAAAATCTAATAATTTTGGATACAAAAATGGATTTTCTTTAAAATTTTCTGACTTGTCTTTTATTTCATCTATTATTTTTATTATCTTAGGATCATCTAATTTTAAAGATTCGGTTGATAAAACATTATTAAAGAATTTAGCGTGGTTGTGGCCAGAAGAATCATAAGTTTCTGGATCAATTTTTTCATTTTCAATGACATAATCTTCAGATGAGAATTTCTCTTTATAATATGATTCAAATATTTGTTGTTGTATAAATGAGTATTCACTTTTTGAGTCAATTATTTTCCAATGATTACAAATCAGGTCTTCAAAATAAGGATTATTTTGTAATTCACATTTTATGTTTGAAATAGAAAAAGCTTCAGAGATAGCATTATCAGAGAAAAAGTATTTTGTTGCCTCTAAAAAATCTTTCATTTTTTCAAGATCAGAAGTTTCTTCCATCAGTTTCTTCAATTCATATATTGAAGAAACAACACCAGGATAAGATCCTTCAGCTTTCACCTCTGCATAATTTTCTAAATCTTTTTTATTTTTTTCTTTTAAATCATCTAGTATTTTTTCTTTTTTTGTTTTTTCTTTACTACCAATAACACTCATTTCTTCAGTACTTTCTGGTTGAAAATTTTCTACTTTATTATCTCCAATATTTTCTGAATTATTTGGTTGATTAAAATTCATATTTGTCCGTCCTCTAGGACTCGAACCTAGGACCCTCGAGGTATAAGCTCGATGCTCTAACCAACTGAGCTAAGGACGGAAATTGGTTAATTACAAAACCATTCTTTTTCACTTATTCCTGACTGAAGAATGACTCCCTTTAAGGTTCTAGGCTTAATTGATTGTTTACCATGAAAAGGAACACAAACATTTCTTAATATTCCTTCATGATACCCAACATAATAAAAATGACTGGCATTCGTATAATTAAGTTTAAACCCTTTTTCTTTTAGGAAAGATTCTACATCTTTAAATGTCCAATTAAAAAATCTTTTTGGCATTATACTCTTGAAACTCCATACATGTTAACTAAATATGGAGATTTAACAGGCGTGGGAGAATGAAGAATTTCCCAAAGTTTTTCATATTCATTATCCACTTTTTGATTCAATGATTGGTATCGCGAGCCCTTTATTTTTTTTGCAGATTCAATGTATCCGCTCACAGCTTGAAGAAGATTAAAAAATGCAAGCTTGGGATCATCACTAGATTCAACAATATTAAACTCAAGTGCCACAGCATACCATGTATCCTCATCCTTGAAAACTATATGCCTAAATGTACCTTTTGTCAGTGTATTCATACTAACAATATAGCATAACAATGTAAAAAATTAAAGTCGTTAGAAAAACCAGAAAATTATGATAATAATCATCCCCCAGATAGTGGCCTTGCCACTATCTGGGGGAGTTTCGTATGTGTTATGTGTTATATGTTATATGTTATGCGTTATTCGTTATTCGTTATTCGTTATTTGTTTCTTCGCGTTTCTTTGGCATTATCCCGTTCGCAATTATTATCTCATTGAATTCTTTCTGTTCAAGTGTTTCTGCTTCGATAAGCTTCCCAGCGATAGCATCGAGGACTTTTCTCTTGTCGGAAAGTATTTCGCGAGCTATATTGAATGCACCGTTCATAATTTTTGAAACTTCTCCGTCGATAAGAGCGCTAACTCTCTCGGAATATTCTTTATCATTTACACCTTGGCCAAACATTGTCCTTCCCCCATCACTTTCAAGCGCGATAGGCCCGATCTCATCACTCATCCCCCATCTGGTCACCATAGCGCGAGCAAGATTTGTCGCTACTTGCAGATCATTCGACGGTCCAGTCGTAATATCACCGAAAATCATTTCCTCTGCGACATAACCACCGAGAGACATCGCAATATCATCAAGAAATTCTTTTTTACTTTGCATTCGGCGTTCTTCAAGTGGAAGATTGAGTGTGTAACCTCCAGCACGCCCACGAGACACGATAGAAACTTTGTGGACCGGGTCGGCATATTCGAGAATCGAAGCCAGAAGTGCATGGCCGGCTTCATGATAGGCAGTAATCTCTTTTTCTTTTTTAGAAAGCAAATGACTTTTTCTTTCTGGCCCCATCATAACTTTTTCAATAGAACGAACAAGGTCAAACTGTGCAACTTTCTTTCGATCTTCTCGAGCAGCGAGAATTGCCCCTTCGTTCATAAGAGAATACAAATCCGCACCAGAAAAACCCGGGGTACGCTCAGCAATAACTTTCAAATTTACATCTTCGGCAAATGGTTTCTTTTTCGAGTGTATTGTGAGGATGTCCAAGCGGTCTTCTCTGTCTGGCAATTCAAGCACAACCCTCCTGTCGAAACGCCCTGGGCGAAGAAGCGCTGGATCGAGAACATCGGAACGATTAGTGGCCGCCATAACAATAACTTTTTCATTTGGTTCAAAACCATCCATCTCAACGAGTATTTGGTTTAATGTTTGTTCGCGTTCATCGTTCCCGCCGCCGACACCAGTTCCACGTACACGCCCAACGGCGTCGATCTCATCGATAAAAACTATTGATGGAGCAGCTTTTTTGGCCATTTTGAATAAATCACGCACACGGCTTGCTCCGACTCCAACGAACATTTCAACGAATTCAGAACCTGACAAATGAAAGAATGGCACCGATGCTTCCCCAGCAACAGCACGCGCCAGCAAGGTCTTGCCTGTTCCTGGTGCACCCGTTAAGATAACTCCCTTAGGAATTCTGGCGCCAATATCCAAAAACTTTTTAGGATTTTTCAAAAAATCTACAATTTCTTTCAATTCTTCTTTCGCTTCTTTAGCTCCAGCGACATCTTTAAATGTAACTTTATTATTTTTATCATTTGGATCGGTGATACGTGCTTTCGATTGACCAAAAGTAAAAGCTTGCATTCCTTGGCCTTTGACTTGTCGAGTTAGCATCCAAACAAAAAATACAATCAATAATACTGGTAACAAAAATGGCATAATATTTAACAACCAAAACCAAAACCCTGTTTGATTTTTTATTTCAATAGGAGTCGATGCGAGCTCGGCAGGAGTCACTCCGTAATTGAACAACGTTGTCGAAAGAGAACTCTCTACTTCTTTTTTTGCTTTACCTAGTATGCCATCTTTGAAAGTTACATTCACATCGTTACCCTCTACATCAATCTTTTGTATTGTTCCGGCCGACACTCCTTTGGCAACATCAGAAATAGTGAGACTTTTAATATTTTCAGCTGGCTTTGATAGGTACGAATACGCAACAGTAATCGCCATGAAAATGAAAATCGCGATGAAAATCTGATTCACCAATTTTGGCGTTTTCTTCGGTATCATCCCCTTTGGTAATTGGGGCATATCTTTATTGTTTGGTTTATTATTATCTGTGTTCATAGTCTCTGCATTATACCCTAAAAATCAAACCTCCCCAACCCCTCCTTATCAGGAGGGGCGACCTACCCTGATAAGAGGAGGATTAAGGAAGGGGGTTAGATAAAATTCAAAGTTTTGTGATAATATATAAATGCATGACAGTATATATCGACAACAGAAAAGCGCACTTCACCTATACAATCGAGGACACATACGAAGCTGGGATAAAACTCATGGGGCATGAAGTGAAAGCGATAAAAAATGGCCAAGGAAATATCAACTCGGCTTTTTGTATAGTGCGTGGAGGAGAAGCATATATAATAGGAATGCACATTCCGCCTTATCAACCTCACAATATTGATTTGGGTTACGACCCAGACAGAACTCGCCGTTTGTTACTATCAAAAAAAGAGATAAAAAAAATGGGAGAAAAAGATGACATCAAAGGGTTGACTCTTGTTCCGATTTCAGTGTATAGTAAGGGTCCTTATATCAAAGTCTCAATAGCTATCGCTCGAGGTAAAAAAGAATTCGACAAGCGAGAAACTATCAAGAAACGAGATTTGGATAGAGAGATAAGGAGAGAGTATAAGGGATAGTTTTTTGAAAAATATAAATCTGCCCTTCGATAAACTCAGGGCAAAATTTATTTCATAAATTTTGGGGATGATCGGCTTCGACAAGTTGAATCATCTTATATATGCATGTAGAGTATGGAGGTATCTCTTAAAACTTCTTCCAAAAGACTAAGTGCAAACAAAGTCGCTTCGGTAAAGTCTCCATACTTCGGTATGAATAACTTTGCTTTCGCTTTCGCCTAATTTAGGCCAGAGCGATGTTCGCTTTCTAGACATCCGATATAGAAAGTGAGCATCATTTATCGGGTTACGAATTTATAACAGCTTGATATAAATTCCGACAATTTAAAGCTCGGTGTTTATTTTTTCTTGAATGTTCTCTAGAATAAACATTTAAACCCAATTGAACATTCTACACATGTAGATTTCTATAAAAGTTCATTTTGCACGCGGGTTCGATTCCCGCCATCTCCACACGTAGAAAAAAGAGCCCGTCGCAAGACGGCCTTTTTTCTTGTGTGGAGATGAGCGAGCAAACTGCTTTGCTCGCGTGCGGGAATCGAAAGACTTTTCGTTCTCTGGTGTTAACCAGAGCGAAAAGTACCTGGCGATGTAATCGCCGATACATGTACTCATGATCCCGCCATCGTTTGAGTAAAGACCGAAAGCGGTACTCCGCGGTTCCCGCGAACGGAAAAGGTGTACTAAACTTGTAAGGTTAGATAAGCGTACTCGCGGTCCCGCCATATGTGTGTGCACATTACCGAACACCCCATTGACAACACCTACATTGAGCGTAATATTAAGATAAACAATCACTAAAATTTACAACTATGAGTAGTATATTTAATCGGGGAGCAAAATCCTCACAAATCGTTGTATTTGTTGACTCTCCATATTTGGATAAAGTCAAAGATTTTTTAAAGGAAAATTACGGTGGAAAGATCAAAGTGATTTCTGATCCTCAAAAGCCATGGGGTATGGCTATCGTGGATCCGTATACCATTATGAATTCGGGCTTAAAAATGGGCCCTATTCAAAAAGGCTTCTCGGAGGGGAAACCACTATTTTCCGCATCTCTTGGATCATCTGACCTTGGAAAAATCAAGATCCCAGAAAGAGCCAGCGAAGAACTAAATCGGCTTGATCCTGAACACTTAGAGGAAGGATTGGCCACTGTTATTAACCTGCTCAATAAGATCAAAACAACCAATTGAACTGGTTCGACCCACCAAAAGAAACCCACCATTTTCTTTTGGTGGGTTTTCTTTTTATAAATATTTTTTATTTCCCCGCTAGTTTACTTGCTAAACCCGTATAAGATAGCGGGGTTGTTTTTTTGAGTTCAGATTTTATTTTTGGAGAAACTTTCAACCCATCGATAAATTTTGCAAAATCATCCGTTGTTACCTCCTTCCCTCTTGTTAATTCTTTCAGAGCTTCATAAGGTATTGGGTAATTCTCACGACGAAGAACTGTCTGAATCGCTTCAGCAATAATTTCAGGGTGAGAAGATAATTCTTCTTTTATTTTATTTTCGTTTACAAAAATTTTACCTAAACCTTTCAACAGTGAAACATATGCAAGAAGTGAATGCCCAAATGCCGTCCCGAAAGAACGTTCTACTGTCGAGTCTGAAAGATCACGCTGAAGTCGTGAGACTGGAAGCTTGCGAGCAAAGAATTCAAACAAGGCATTAGCTATCCCCAAGTTTCCTTCACTGTTTTCAAAATCAATTGGGTTTATTTTGTGTGGCATTGTCGAAGACCCTACTTCGCCGTCTTTTGGTTTCTGCATTACCCAACCGTCAGAAATATATCTCCACATATCTTGATTAAAATCGATCAAGATATTATTTACTTGTTTTAATTTGTCAAAAACTTCTACATATGAATCATGGGGTTCGATCTGAGTAGTGAAATAATTAAGTTCAATAGATATTTCTCTTTTCACATTTAAATTCGCAACAAAATCTTTTGAAAATTTTAGCCAATCAACTTTGGGGTAAGCGACCATGTGAGCATTATAATTCCCGGAAGCGCCGTTTAGTTTTGCTAAAATTTTCTGTTTTTCTAAATGATTTATTACCCTACCGAGCCTTTGCGCAAAAACTTTCATCTCCTTCCCAAATGTTGTAGGCGTTGCTGGCTGGCCATGTGTGCGAGCAAGCATTGGTAAATCTTTGTACTTTTTTGCAAGATTATTAAGCTCGGTAATTATCTTGTTGATTTCAGGTATGATAACTTGCCCAAGTGAGTCAGAAAGAATAAGCGCATAAGAAATATTGTTGGTATCTTCTGAAGTAAGAGCGAAGTGTACCCATTCTATACTATCTTTAAGCGATGTCTTCTCAATTTTTTCTTTAATAAAATATTCTACCGCTTTCACATCATGATTGGTTGTGGTTTCAAAAGTTTTTATTTTCTCGTATGAACTTTCATCAAACTTTTCATACAAATCTGTAAGCATCTTAACTTCACCTTGAGAGAATTTTCTTAAACCCACTTTGCCAGATAGTGATAGAGCAATCAAATACTTTACTTCCATCATTACCCTATACTTCATGAGAGCTTGTTCGCTAAAATACGAAGACAAAATCTTTGTCTTTTCATAATATCTGCCATCAAGTGGATTTATATTTGTTCCTCGCGTCATATATTCTTTAGATTATTATTAATTCTCTCCATTATTGGAGTATCGAAATCGTGTACAAATTTTTTACCAGTGATTTTCTCATATATTTCTATGTAACGACGAGAAAGCTCGGCGATCATCTCGGGTGGAGCAATCGGCAAAACTTCATCTTTGTATGGATCACAATTATCTTTGAACCACATTCGCAAAAATTCTTTATCAAAATATTCTGGTTCCTCACCTTTTGCGATTCTATCTTCATAAGTATCGGCCTTCCAGTAGCGAGAAGAATCGGGAGTGTGAATCTCATCGATCAAAATTAATTCGCCATTATCATCAAGACCGAATTCGTATTTTGTATCTACAAGAATAAGCCCACGAGAAAGCGCAATTTCTTGTCCACGAGCGAAAAGAGCTTTAGCAGTCTTCTCAACTTTGTCGGCGATCTCTTGTGTGACCAACCCTTCAGCAACCATTTCGCTTGGCGTTATTGGCCGGTCGTGTTCTTCATGCTTCGTTGTCGGAGTGAATACTGGCTCTGGTAATTTTTGATTTTTCTTCATTCCATCTGGAAGAACAAAATTACCAAAATCACGCTGACCATCTTTGTAATGCGTCCAAAGTGAAGTCGAAGTCACGCCAGAAATAAACCCGCGAACGATAGCTTCGATAGGAAGTGGCTGACACTTCTTGGCAACCAAAATATTTGGATCAGGAATACTAAGCACGTGGTTTTGAATTATGTCTTTCGTCTGCTCAAACCAATAAGCACTGATTTGGTTTAGCACTTCCCCTTTGAATGGCACGAGGGCGATAATACGATCGAAAGAAGAGTGACGATCGGTTGAGACAAGCATGATCTTGTCTGGCATTGTGTATATATCACGAACCTTACCAACTTTTTTCTCACCAAAACCCACAAAATCAGTTTTCTCTAAAACATCCCCAATATGATTCTTTATTATTTCTATATTCATATGATTTAGCGAAATCATGTCGCGCAACCGTCCTCTTAGCGCGACATGATTATTTTAAAATTACCTTCTTACTACCATTTATAATTTTACCAATTTCGTAAGCTTTAAATTTTGGATAATCAACCAGAATAGATTTTATTTTTTCTTTTTCTGATTTTGGAACAATAAGCATTAAACCAATGCCCATATTAAATGTTCTATACATATCGGTCTCAGAAATGTCTCCAAGCTTCTGCATGTATGGAAAAATTGGAACCATTGGCCAAGTATCTTTTTTTATTTCAGCATCAAGTTGCTCTGGCAAAACACGAGGGATATTCTCGAGGAATCCTCCGCCGGTAATATGCGCAATCCCGTGTATTTGTATACCATTATCAAGCATTTTAAGAACTGGCATAGAATAATTCGTATGAACTTGAAGTAATGCTTCCCCGACGGTCATCCCGAGCTCATCTATCTTTGTATCTACTTTATTTAGGGCTATTTCAAAGAATAATTTTCGAGCAAGAGAATACCCGTTCGTGTGCAAACCACTTGAAGGAAACCCGAGAATGATATCACCTTCAACAACTTTCTCTCCGGTCACAATTTTTTCTTTTTCTACAACACCAGTAATACACCCAGCAATATCGTGTTCACCATCTCTATACGTTCCTGGCATTTCTGCTGTCTCACCTCCTAAAAGTGAAACTCCATTTTCTCTGCAAGCTTTTGACATCCCCGAGACCATCGCCTCCATAACTAGAGGGTCCAATTTATCGTGCGCAACATAATCAAGAAAAGTGAGAGAACGAGCCCCCATCGCCAGTAAATCATCACAACAATGATTCACAATGTCTTCCCCGACTGAATCATATTTATTCATCATTTTAGCGACAGAAAGTTTGGTCCCAACTCCATCAATACTCTGAACTAGAACCGGATTTTTGTATGATTTTAAAACCTCTCCAATGTCGTACAAACCGCCAAAACTGCCAATACCTGTAAGTACGGCTTTGGTGTGAGTACTCGCGACATCTTTTTTAATTCGACGAACAACCTCATTTCCCGCATCGATATTCACCCCCGCTTTTGTATATAAATCACTCATAAATTATTTTTCTGCCAAGTATTGTTTATAGCCAATTTTAGATAATTTCTCCCCTTTTGCTTCGATATCAGCTGACATTTTTTTTCGGTAATCAATTAATTTATTTTCTAGATCTTTGTCATTTACTGCAAGAATTTGAACTGCAAGAATTCCAGCATTCTTTGCTCCGTCGATTCCGACAGTTGCAACTGGGATTCCAGGAGGCATCCCGACAGTTGAAAGTAATGAATCGAGGCCATCTAAACTTTTCGCTTTGACGGGGATCCCGATAACAGGGAGCGTCGTAAGCGACGCCACAACCCCTGCTAGGTGTGCTGCCCCACCCGCACCGGCGATAAATACTTTTACTCCATTGGCGACGGAATCAGTAACATACTTGTGAACCAAAGACGGTGTTCTGTGAGCCGAAGCCACTGTTATATTGTAAGAGATACCAAATTCTTCTAATAAAGAGGAAGCCCCTGAAATGACCCCAAGGTCAGAATCTGAGCCCATAATAATAGATACTTTTGCATCTGTTTTCATACTATTACTTTATCACCTAGACAGAAATAAGACAATCAATCAGGTTTATAATTCTAGCGCTTTCTTGCCGATATCTTTGCGATAGTACATACCTTCAAAATTTATTTTCTTTACCGCTTCGTACGCTGTGGCAAGTGCAACAGATAAATTTTCTCCAATTGCTGAAACTCCGAGAACCCTTCCCCCATTTGTAACTAGATTCTCCATTCGGCCATGCTCAGAATCTTCGACTTCTTCCATTTTTGTTCCCGCGTGAAAGACGACAATATTTGGCATCTGTTCAGCTTCAGGAATTCCAGAAATTATTTTCCCTTTCTCGTAATTACCAGGGTACCCACCGGATGCAAGAATAATAGTGCAAGCGCTCATATCTTTCCATTTAACTTTCACATCAGAAAGTTTGTGATCAATACATGCATCCACAATATCGAGCAAATCTGTTTCGAGAAGTCTCATATAAGTTTGTGTTTCTGGGTCACCAAAACGAGCATTATATTCAAGAATTTTCGGACCAGCAGTCGTGAGCATTAGCCCAGGGTAAAGTATCCCTTCAAAAATATTGCCATCCGATTCCATCCCTTTTAGTGTTTCCGCCACAATTTTATTTTTTATATCTTCATACAGTTCACTCGAAACAAATGGCAACGGGGCTATGGTCCCCATCCCTCCTGTGTTTAGCCCTTCATCATTCTCTCCAATTTTTTTATGATCTTGTGATGTAGGGAATAGCGAAAAATTTATTCCATCTGAAAATGCATGCGTAGAAATTTCAGGCCCAGTCAAAAATTCTTCTATCACCACTTCATTCCCAGCTTCGCCAAAAACTTTTTTCACGAGTATATCTTCGAGCGCCAAATGAACCTCTTTTCTGGTTTGCGCAATGATTACACCCTTCCCAAGCGCAAGACCACTTGCCTTTATCACGATTGGTAATGTTTCCATATCTGTGTACCTGATAGCTTCATCGAAATTGGTAAAAACTTTAAATCGCGCTGTCGGCAAATTATGCTTTTTCATAAAGTTCTTTGAAAATGCTTTTGAATATTCGAGCTGCGCCGCCGATTTCGTCGGGCCAAAAATCCGTAGATTCTCGGTTCTAAACGCATCGACAATCCCGAGAGCAAGTGGGTCATCGGGTAAAGCAAGAGTTAAATCAATCTTTTCTCTTTTTACAAATTCAATGAGTTTGTCGATTTCTGTGGCTTTAATAGCTATATTTGTTCCGATCTTTGTGGTTCCAGCATTCCCGGGAGCAAAATAAATCTCTCCTGCTCGTGGTGACTGTGATACCTTCCACCCGATCGCATGCTCTCTTCCCCCACTCCCTATTATTAATATTTTTTGTTTTTGCATAAAATTTTTATATCACTATTAATACACTTCTTTTTGATAACAACTCTCACAATAGATTATCTCCGGTCTCTCTGGTGCATACGAGGTCTCGAATTCGTTAGTACAACCAGGTTTCATACAACGTCTGTGCCATAATTTCATAGGGTTAAGTTGCAAAGATCTTTCATGGTGTCTACAGTTTGGACACAATCTTGGAAGCGGTATATTTATCTGCCTGTAAAAATTCAATTCTTGTTGAGTAATTTTAAAAGCGGTTGTACACCCTTGTTTACATTTTCCTAGATGCGCACAAGCGATAATATCATTTAAGATAGAATCATCAACATCATTTATATGATCAGGAATATCTTCAGTTTTCTTTGTGATAACGTAATTCCTTTCTATTTCATTCATAAAATGGTAGCCATTTCTTTCGATTTCACTTTTTTCTAGTGGAATATATTCTTGAGCGAAAGTTTCATTATAGGCAAAAGGGGAAAGCTCCGCAGGAAAAAATTCACCATATTTATAAATAATTCCACGAGAATCCTTATAAGGGAATGAATCCATTTCTCTAATTATCTTATCTTTGAGCACATAGTATTCTTCTTTTGTATATTGTTTATTTAAAATACAATAATCCTTACTACGCATACAAATACAACCAAAAAGTTCTTGAGAGGACATACAAATGTCAGAATATGTTATATCCCTAGAAAACCAACATGTGGTAGAAAATAGTTTATTATAATTTTTTTCTATATTGGCACTTTCGTATAATAACTCAGAATTGTCAGCGTGACTGAAATCATAACTATCTTTAATATTTGAACAAAAAGATGCATATTTTAAATTTTCTGATTTTATAACAAAGAAACAGTTATGAGAATTTTTTGTCTCAACCAACTCATCACCATCAGAGTTAACACACATAATCGTTCTAGCAAAACGCCGTGGCAATGTTAATGATAAATCTTTTGTGTCTTTTTTTAATTTTTCTAACACGGAGAAAGAACCAAGCCCTTCCCTTTTCACTTTATATTCTTCCGGTGAAATTAGTTGATTAAGATAATGATATTTTTTGTTTCTTAAGTTAATACAACCTAGGCAATTGCTGATATTTTTACAATCTACCGCGACTGTGCTTTCAAGTACATTTTCACAATTCTCTACAAAATTAGTTTTGAACCCTTTTGAACTTTGAATATTTTCATAGCAAAGATTAGATTCCTGCATACCAAAACAATCTTGAGAATTTTTTGATTTGAATGTTCTGTAAATATAAGCGCAGTCTTCGTCTTTATCACACCCAACAGCAAAATAACAATTTTTCAATCCCCCTGAATAATTTACATAATTACAATCTACATTACTTTCTGCTATTAATTCCGGTCTTGGTACAGTCAACATAAGCTCATGCCATTGTTCAAAAAAAGATTTAGATGGATCATAATCCTTGCCAAAGGAACGTGCATCCCAAGCGTCAGACCACCAACATTTATTACAATAAACAGGAAAAGGCGACTTTTCTGAATGCACAGATATTATATTTTCTTTACATAAATCACAGGTACGCTTATATAGATAACGTTCATTACGAAATGCCATACGACGCTGAAATCTACACTCCGGACAGAACGTTGGCGCTGGAACTTTGATTTTTTCATAAAATGAAAAATCATCAGACTCGATTGTGAAATCTTTTTTACAATTCTGGCATACCCGTAGTGAGCTTGTCGAATCTATTCTACTTTCTGATTTGTATTCCATGTTTTTACAACTTGGCATATTTACGCCATGGCATAAATATGCCAAGTTAATTAATGCTAAACTATTTTATCTTTGTTGCTGTTTTTTACTTTTTACCCTTTGGGATATTTTTCTATTGCTAATTTTTTGCATTCTTCGAGAATTTGTATTTCATCGTCGTGAACTAGTGGTTCCTCACGAATAAATTCTGCTACAGTACCATTTGTAAAATCGCGAAGTGTTTCGATTTGAACCTCGTGTTCAATGGGGAGAACTCGCGCTTTCAGACTCTCTGCTGTGTCGCTCGGAAAAATTGTAACCTGTTTTTGCTTTACGATTTTCCCCTCATCGAATCTTGCCGTGACCATGTGCGCCGTCGCTTCAGTCCAAAAATCACGATTAGTTTTTTGAACAAAAGAAAGTCTAGCTTGGTGAACTCGCATTCCGTACATTCCGATTCCCCCGAAATCAGGTCGCCCCGTATCAAGCGGGCCAGGGTGTTGATTTACAATCATTCCCTCGTATTTCTGGCAAACATTTTCAGGAGTTTTTGCAAGCCAACCATACTGACCAATAAAATCAATATTTCTTTTTTCACACTCTTTTATTATCGCTTCACCGAATGCCTCTGGAGTCACAAAATCTCTTGGTTTGATTACTAAAATATCTTCATCTTTTATTCCAAGATTTCGTGCTTTCTCTATTCCACCAGCATTTTCACGACTAGCTATCACAAGTGATGGTTCGACATCTTTTAAATCACCACTCAGGCAAGCTTTGATGATTGATGCCATTGTTGTCCCTCCTCCTGAGATAAGTAAAGCGATTCGCATAAATTAATCCTTAAATTTTAAACTGTCATATTTAATTTCTTTTTCATGTTCAAAAATAGGTAATGGATATTCTCCATTGAAGGCTGAAAGACAAAATACTTTTTTCGGTAAACCGGTAGCTTTGACCATTCCATCAACAGAAAGATATGAGAGTGAAGTTGCTCCTATAAATTTACAAATTTCTTTTATAGTTTTCTGCGAAGCGATTAGATTTTCTTGTTTTGGAGTATCAATACCGTAAAAATCTGGGAATTTAACTGGCGCTGAAGCTACCATAAAATGAACCTCTTTTGCACCAGCATCAAAAAGCATTTTGACTATTGGTTTTGAAGTTGTTCCTCTAACAACAGAATCATCTATTATCCCTACACGCTTTCCTTTAACAACACTTCGAAGGACAGATAATTTCATTTTTAATTTTTCATCACGACCAGTTTGAGCGGGCTCGATAAAAGTACGATGAATGTAACGATTTTTATTAAGTGCAAGTTCAAGCGGAACACCAGACGCTTGAGAGTAGCCGATAGCTGAAGGGATCGAAGTTTCTGGAACAGGGACAACAATATCAATTTTAATTTTAGGATGCTCTTCGAAAAGCATCTTTCCAAAATTTTTACGCACTTGGTAAACCGACTTACCCAAAACAGTACAATCATGGCGTGAGAAATATACAAACTCAAAAATATCAAATTTTGGTTCAGCTCTGGCTAAAATTTTACTTTTTATTCCATTTTTTGAAATCGTAATCATTTCTCCTGGCAACACTTCTCGCAAAAGATCTGCGCCAATAGCACGAAATGCACACGTTTCAGAGGCAACGATTGTTTCTTTACCATTTTTCCCTATCACAAGAGGGCGAATACCTCGCGGATCACGAAATGCGACCAATTCTTTATGAGACAATGCCACACATGAGAATGCTCCAGTGAAAAGTGGGTACGAAAGTGTTACAGCCTCCGGCAAACTCTTTCCTTTCTTCATATAGAAACCGATTGCTTTGGCCATTAGTTCAGAATCTGAATTTTCCTCAGTTGATATTTTATTTTTTTTCAAAAATTCTAATAACGCTTTCGTACTTGGAAGATTCCCATTGTGTGCAAAAGCAACTGTATTATTTATTATTGTTGGTTGAGCATGGTCGGTTGTAGACCCACGTGAAGTAGAATAACGATTGTGCCCTATTGCCGAGGAACCAACTAATTTTTTCAAAATTTCTTCTGTATAAACCTGGCTAACAAGTCCAGAATTTTTATAAGAAAATATTTTCTTGCCATCGGTTGTTGCAATACCAGTCTGTTCTTGACCTCTGTGCTGAAGAGCAAAAAGACCAAAATATGCTTGGCGCGAAGCTATTTCTGGGGCATTAAAGATACCGAAAACTGCGCATTTTTCATTTAAATCTCTCATTTTTATTTATTGAAATAATTAATTGCATTTTTAAATATAACAAACCCTGGACCATCAATTGGAAGCTTTATTTTACCATTTGAAGATTTTCTTTTCAAAACTTCTTTTTGAAGTTGCCAATCTGGTCTGTGATGGAAGAATTGTGCGCGTTCTGGGTGTGGCATCAAACCCAAAACTCTCCCCTCGTGTGATAAGACTCCCGCGATATCGTGCATTGCTCCGTTTGGATTCGCTTCTAGATTTTGATATTTGCAAATATCTCCTTTGGTATAAGTAAGAGCTATCTCACCATTCTTTTTCATTTCATTATATTTTTCATCTTCAATGATGTATCTGCCTTCACCATGAGCAATCGGCAACGACAAACTTTTCACCCCGACAAGCCATGGACTTTTACCTGTGCATTTTAGATCAACCCATCTGACAGTATATTGAGCGCTAGTGTTGTGAGAAAGAGCTCCGGGAAGTAAACCAAGATTGGTAATGATTTGAAAACCATTACAAATACCAATGATCAAAGTATCTCGTTCAACAAATTCCTTTAATTCTTTTGATAAATGATTTCTCATTTTATTAGCAAAAGCTTTTCCGCTTCCTGTGTCATCCCCATAAGAGAATCCGCCTGGGAATGCAAGTATTTGATACTTTGAAAATTGTTTCGGATTGGCTATCAAATCATTAATATGAACAATATCAGCTTCTCCTCCAGCACGGTCAAAAGCAAGTTTTGTTTCTTCTTCACAATTTATTCCATAACCAGATAAAACTAAAACTTTTGGATTATTTTTAGTAGTCATATTATTGAGAGAGCTTTCGAGAAAAGCTATGGTAAGATTTTGCTAATTTTTCGACGTCTTCATTTATTATTTTTTTATTTCCATCTTTAATAACGAACTTTTTATTATTCGACACTGTCCCAATTTTTGAAATGGTAATTCCTCCCACCGTCTTTTCAAAAATCTTGGTATCTTTCTTCGCCACTGTTACAACGATTCTTCCCTGACTTTCAGAGAATAGTTTTTCATCAACTTTTTTAGCATCACCTTTAATTTTTTTAAGATCAACGTCACACCCAAGTCCTCCGCCGATGGCCGATTTGGCTAATGATGTTGCTAACCCACCCGAACCAACAGAGATAGAAGAAACAATAAGCCCTTTTTGTATAGCTTTTTCAATGGCTAAATATGTTTTCTTATTTTTCTTCCAATCAACTTTCGGAATATTATTACCAATATTGTCCGGATTATTTTTTGCAAGAATTTTATAATATTCTGAAGCTCCAAGTTCATTATTTGTCTCTCCTAGAATATAAATAACGTCGCCAGCAATTTTGAATTCGGGGGTTACAACTTTATTTATATCAGGAACAATTCCAATCGTCGAAATTAAAAGTGTTGGAGGAATAGAAATCGAAACCTGATTCCCTTTTTCATCATAACCACGAAAATCATTAAACATGCTATCTTTACCAGAAATAAATGGCGTTCCATATCCGACAGCATAATCATAACTTGCTCGAACCGCATCTATCAATTGAGCAAGGCGATTTTTGTCATAAGAAGAACACCAACAGAAGTTATCAAGTATAGCGAGCTTCGACAAAACTCCACCAGAAGCGACAGCGTTTCGTATTGCCGTATCGATAGCGCACCCAGCCATGTCATAAGTACTAATGTCAGAATATGAAGGATAAATCCCGATTGATAAAATTACCCCCTTGTCAGATGTAGGAACTGGACGAATAACTTGAGCATCGGTGTTCAACCAGCCACGACCTGAGAGTGGCTTGATAACAGAATTTGCTTGAACTTCGTGATCATATTGTTTCGAAATAAAATCAAACCCGGCAATATTACCATTACCCAAAAGTTCTTCTAAAATTTTCTCATAAGAAATATTTTTAGGAATAATCGGGGAATAATTTTCTGCTTTGGTCATTTCCGAAACCAAATGTCTCTCCGGTAAACCATTATGTAAGAAATCCATCGGCATATGCATGATTGTTTTACCGTGATATTTGACGACACAATCACCAGAACCAGTAAATTCTCCAATTACAGTTGCTTCCACTCCTCGCGAAATCATTAATTTTTCAAATTCTTTCCAATTTTTCTTGGGAACAGAAAGCGTCATACGCTCCTGTGATTCTGAAATCCAAATCTGCCAAGGAAGTAACCCTGGATATTTCAATGGAACTTTTTCAAGTTGAACAATTGCTCCACCAGACTCTTTGGCCATTTCGGCGACAGAACAAGAAATACCTCCTGCTCCGTTGTCTGTGATACTACTATATAATTCTCTGTCTCTGGCTTCTTTGACGATAGCATCACTTAACTTTTTTTGTGTTATTGGGTCACCTATCTGAACGGCAGTTGCAGGAGAAGATGAATCCATAACAACCGAAGAAAATGTTGCACCGTGAATCCCATCCGCTCCAACTCTCCCACCAATCACTACTATATAATCTCCTTTCTGGGCACACTTTTCATGAGATAATTTCCCATTTATTTTTCGAGGAATTAAACCGACAGTCCCCACAAAGACAAGCGGTTTACCACGGTAACGATCATCGTAGCGAGTAAAACCTGAAATTGTTGGGATACCAGAACAATTACCTCCGACATTAACTCCACGAATAACTCCGTCCATAATTCTTCTTGGCGAAAGCATTTTCTGAGCGAGATTTTTATCACGGAATAATAATCTTTCATCATCTGGGAAACCAAAACAGAAACCATAAGCATTTGCGATCGGCTTTGCCCCCATACCGAAACCGATAGTGTCGCGATTCACTCCCACGATACCAGTAATAGCTCCGCCAAAAGGGTCAAGTGCCGAAGGGCTGTTGTGAGTTTCAACCTTGTGCGTGACCATATAATCTTTATCAAAAACAATTCCACCTGAATTATCAGAAAAAACTGAAAGGCAAAAATCATCTTTCCCTTTTTGCTTACGAATCAGATTTGTGGCCCCTTTTATATATGTTTTATACAAACCATCTTTTATCTCATCTATCGAATTAGAAAAAATAGTATGCTTGCAATGCTCACTCCATGTCTGAGCCAAAGATTCAAGCTCGATATCGGTGGGCTCTCTTTTAATCTTTTTAAAATAATCCTGAATAATTTTCATCGATTCGAGATCGAGAGCAAGCGGTCCACGTCTTATACCATTTGGACTTTTTATACCAAGTTTGCCGATATTTATAAGTTCTTCATCAGAGACATTAAGTGAAACAGTGACAACATCTTTTTGTTTAGGGAGAACAACTTTAGGAATATATTTCGAAAGTCCTTCTTTTTTTATTTTGGGTGTTATTTTTATTATTTGAGATCTTTCAATCAAGGGGTTATGCAGAGACAGAGCAATTATTTCTAAATCATGCTGGTTTAAATTCCCTGAAATAAAAAATAATTTTGAAGTATAAACAGCTTCGTCTTTTTTAAATGGTCTTCTTAGTCCATCAGTAATCTCTTCCATTACTGTTTTAGCTACATTGTCTGTAACTCCAGGAGCAAAACCTATCTCAATAACATAAGAAAAACCCGACAATTTGGGCATTTTATTTACACTGAAATTCTCTAAATTTTTATTAACCAAAAGCTCTGCTGATTTAACAAGTTCTGGCTTTGCGAGACTAGCGCTAATAATATATGAATCAACCAATAGAACTTCTTTAACTTGCCCCGAAAGGCCCAAACTATTAAAAGACTTTTTAGTAATATTTCCTCTACTATCTTCCCCTTTTGGAACTATATATATACGAGAAATCATATACTCATATTATGATATTTTTGAAATAAAGACAAACATGAGAAAGCCCGTTTTGGCTTCGCCAAAACGGGCTTTCAAAGTGTTAAAAAACAATTACATTGGGTTACTTGATGGTGTACTTGGAGCACTTGCTGGCATTTCTTTCTTTACACACTTCTCACAACACTTACAATCCTTCTTGTGAGTTGCAATTAAATATATTGCAGATAATCCAACTAGTATATATATAACTCTTGAGATAAAAGCTGTTGGTCCTCCGAAGATAACACCAATATCCCATGAAAGTAGACCAACTAATAACCAGTTCAAACCTCCGATTATCACCAAAGTGGATGCTAAACAATGAGTTGATTTCATATTACATTTTTCATCTAAATTAATAATTTCGACACTAGAACCATTGTGTATTTATTATACCAAATCGTGAGATTTTTAATAGTAAACATTTGTGTTAAAATATGAATATTATGCACAATAAACAAAGAATTAATGTTTCTGGATATAGAGGTCTTTGGGGTGAAAGTCTTAATAAAGAAGTAGTTGTTTTATACACTCGCGCTCTTGTGTCATTTCTAAAAGAGAAATACCCTATACCCAAAATACTGATAGGCAGAGATGGCCGAGAAAGCGGACCAGAGATTCGAGCATTAATTCTAAGCGAGTTGAAAAATCTAGGAGCTGAAGGAATCGATGGAGATATACTTCCAACGCCGACTGTTTTATTTTCTGTTCGTAAATATGAATACTCCGGAGCAATAATAATAACTGCTTCCCATAATCCAATAGAATATAACGGGTTGAAATTTGTAAATAGTAAAGGATTGTTCACCATAAAAGAAGAAGCTGACCAAATAAATAAATACTATGAAGAAGAAATAGAAAAATATAACAAAGGTGAATCTCCTATTATTACAAACTCTCAAGAATCAAATAGCAACACTATGCCAAACTTTTTACGTGAACACACAGACAAAATCATCGAGAATGTGAACGTGGAAGCAATCAGAGCAAAAAAGTTTCGTGTTGTTGTCGATATGATCAACGCTTCTGCTTGCGTGATGGACCCATATCTTTTTGAATGTCTTGGGGTAGAAATTATCCCATTAAACAATATCCCTAACGGTAAATTCGGACACCGCCCAGAACCACTTCGTGAAAATCTTCTAGGAACAGAAAAAGTGGCCAAGGAATCGAAAGCTGATCTCGGATTTATCCACGATCCTGATGCTGATCGATTAGTAGTGATAAATGAAAAAGGTGAAGTCATTTCTGAAGAATTTTCTATAGCTCTAGCAATCGAAAATATTATGTCTAAAAACCAAGGCAGAAATATTGTCCTAAACTTATCCTCTTCAAGAAAAGGGGAAGATATTGCAATTAAATACGGCGGAAAATGTTTCCGCTCAAAAGTCGGTGAAGGTTTTGTTGTTGAAAAAATGATTGAATATAATGCGATTATTGGTGGTGAGGGTAACGGCGGAGTTATCTATCCAACAATCAATATATGCCGAGATAGTTTTGTAGGAATTGCACTTATCCTTGAACTTTTGGCAGAAAGAAATAAAACAGTAAGTGAAATTACAAATGAAATACCAACTTATTTTATAAAGAAAGACAAATGGCCAATCGGGATGGATTTAAAAGAAATGTATTCAAAATTAAAATCAAATTTCCCTGAGGCAAAAGTTGATGAACAAGATGGAATTCGTTTCGACTTCCCCGACAATATCTGGCTTCATCTTCGTCCCTCAAATACCGAACCGATAATCAAACTCTTCGGCGAAGCAAAAACACAAAAAGCAATCGATGAGCTTTTCGAAAAAGCCAAAAAAATGATACTTTAGAGGTATTTAGCTCTATTTTTATCAACAATTATTACCTTATTGGGCATATTGCCATATTGTCATATATATGATAATATCTTTTATAGGTAGGTAAATCTATTTTCTATCGGACACAAAATTGAGAGAAAGAATAAACAACCAAATACGAGCAAACGAGGTTCGTGTAATCTCAAACGAAGGAGTTAATCTAGGTGTTTTGAGTATTAAAGAAGCTCTATCCCAAGCGGAAGCTTTGGGTCTCGACTTGATTGAAATTACTCCAAACTCAAATCCTCCGATAGCAAAAATAGCTGATTATGGTAAGTACAAATACGAGCAAAATAAGAAGCAAAAAAAGGCCAAAGCAGGAGCCAAAACTACAGAAACCAAATCTATTCAAATAAAGATTGGGACTGGAGATAATGATCTTGCTTTGAAAGCTCGAAAAGCTTCCGAGTGGCTAAAAGAAGGTCATCGAATAAAAGTAGAATTATTTTTATCAGGACGTTCAAAATATATGCCAGACGCATTTCTAAAAGAACGTCTAGATCGTGTACTTCACCTCATCACCGAAAATTATAAAATAGCAGAAGCTTACAAAAAGGGTCCAAAAGGTCCAACAATTACAATAGAAAAAGATAAAGTGGCTACAATTGCCCCAATATCTGAAAACAAATAATAAATTTATGAGTATCAAAACAAATAAATCATTAACAAAACGTTTAAAGGTTACAAAAAATGGTAAAATATTGGCACGCGCACCTGGATTTAACCATTTCAATGCCAAGCAATCACGAACCAAACAATTATCTGGGAGAAAAAGTAACAATTTTTCAATTTCAAATAAGAACGCTCGCACATATCTTGCAACTTCAAAAAATAAATAATTAAAATATTAATAAATTATAAACCAGAGGTCTGACCTAGGGACAAATTCTTTTAAAAAAGACCCAAAGTTCGACCTCTGGACAAATATCAACATGACAAGAGTAAAAAATGGAGTAAACAAAAATAAAAGACGAAAGAATCTTCTGTCCCAAACAAAGGGTTTCCGTTTTGGACGTAGTACAAAAACAATTCAAGCCAAAGACGCATTGAAGCATGCTGGAAACTATTCATTCGCTCATCGCAAAGACAAAAAAGCAGATGCAAGAAGTCTCTGGACAACACGAATCAATGCCGCAGTCAGACCACTTGGAATTTCATACAGTAAATTCATCGATGGACTAAAAAAGAAAAAGATCATGATAGATCGTAAAATACTTTCAGACCTTGCAATCAAAAACCCTGAAACATTTGAAAGAATCGTAAAAAGCATCTAATAAATAAAAATCCCAGGGGATTTTTATTTATGCTAATTTTTTACTTTATTTTTATCAACTTGGTTATATATATAACTAGATAGTTCTTTCGTCGCTTTTCCTTGCGAGGCTAGATCATTACCTCGAGTCATAATACAAAGAAGATATGGGTTATTGGGATAATATATTATTCCACAATCATGCAACTGAGTACTATCATTCTGATTGGGAATACTACGTTCTCCAAATTTATGAGAGACAATAGTCCCAGCAGGAACACCAGCAACAAGACCATCTTTATAATCACCTTGAGAAAGAACCTCTAGTGCTTTTTCAGACATTTCTCTGTTTAAGTATGAAGAGTTATATAATACTCGAAAAAATCCAGCATAATCTTTAATTCCAAGATCAATTTCTGTTGAGGTATCTTTATAAGGAACTCCTACTGATTCAAAAACACCTTTTATATTATCTGGATTAATATTATTAAGCAAAATTGAAACGGCAGTGTTGTCAGATTCAATAATCATATATTTAGAAATATCAAAAAGTGAATATTCTTGTCCGGCAACCAAAGTATTACTAGAAACAATATTTTGATGGAATGATTTATTTATATCAGACTCAGAGATTTTTACTTTCTTGTCTAAGATAGCTGGGTTATTTTCTGCTTCTTTTAAAAAAGCAATAAAAATCGGAACCTTTAATAAACTTGCTGGAGAAAATACTTCTTTTTCATCTATTCCAACCCATGGTCCATTATTTAAATCGCGAAAATATAAAGAAATGTGATCAAGCGAATATTTGTCTTTAATTTCATTTGTTTTTTCATTCACGTCCTTAGAAAAAACAATTAAGCTTCCCTCATTACTAGCGACTTCGCAGTCTAATATTGGGTTAGTCAATAAATAGTGATCATTTTTATCATGAGTAATTGTCATATTCTCTTTATTTGTTTTATTTGTAATAACAGTCACTGACAAAACAATTATCACCACAACAGATAAAATGTTTGTGATAAGTAATAACTTACTTGATGTTTTTATTTTGCCCATATTTGATTATTCATATGAAATAAAAAAAGAAAAACACATTAATATACAGCTAGCATTCAATCTCTACCGATTCCCCAGCTAGGGGAGTATACGCCTTAATGTCAAGATTGTCACGCAATTTTTGAGCAAGAAACATTGCTGACTTTGGTTCTCCCATAGTTACAAAAACTTTTTTAAGAGTATGCGCTGTGTTCTCAATGAACTCTACTAGATGATCTGAATCCTTATGGCCGGAATAGCCACTAATCACGGCAACACTGGCACGAACTGTCACTTCTTCACCCATTATATGCACCTTTTTAGCTCCATCATAAATCATCCGACCAAGAGTCCCGACGGTCTGATACCCAGTCAATAGAATGGTATCATTTTTATTTGGTAAATAATTCTTTTCATGATGAAGAATTCGCCCTCCATTAGACATCCCACTACCAGCTATTATTATCTTAGGAGGAGGGACTTGAAGAATTGCTTTTGATTCTTCTGTTTCGAGTGTTTCTTTTAACCCAGGGAAAGTAAACAATTTATCTCCTGATGCCAATATCTTCTTTGCTGTATCATTAAAATATTTATCATACTTCAGATACACATCTGTCAATTTTATAGAAAGTGGAGAATCTAAAAATATTGTCATTTCAGGAATAATTTTATTTTCTACGAGTGAATTCATTTCATATAGTAACTCTTGGGTACGTTCTAGAGAAAAAGTTGGGATGATTAATGTCCCCTTTTTGTAAAAATTATCTCTCATAATAAACTCGAGTTTTTTCTTTCTTTCATCACGTTTTTCGTGATTGCGATCTCCGTACGTTGATTCCATTATCATGTAGTCAGCATCATCTATCACAGTGGTGTCAGGAAGAAGTGGCGACGGTGAATTACCGAGGTCGCCAGTGAAAACAATTTTTTTGCCATTATAAATAATTTCTAGCATCCCTGACCCGAGAATGTGACCTGCATCTTTGTATGAAAATTGAAACCCATGATCAACGTTTAATTTCTGCCCATACTCAAGTGTCTCCCAAGAGTCGAGAGCTTTTTTAATATTCTCTGGTGTATATATTTGATCAAGGTGAAGTTCTTCGTCGCGAGCAAGTAATCGAGCGGTATCTTCGAGCATGATTGCCGTAATTTCTTTGGTTGGAACCACAGAATAAATCTTGCCATTAAAACCTTCACTTATAAGTTTCGGAATTCTTCCTATGTGATCTACGTGACCGTGAGTAATAAAAAGTATATCTATAGTAGAGGCATCATAAGGAAATGGTCCCCAATTTAAATCATCAACAAATTTTTCACCCTGAATTAGTCCACAATCAATCAAAAATTTCTTACCATTACCTTCCAATAAAAAATTCGCTCCGGTAACAGTCCCTGCCCCGGAACAAAACGTGATTCTAAGTTTTTTATCATTCGCCATTTATTCATTATACCCTATAAATTTCAAAAGTGAAATTAAAATAGTCGCCACAAAATAAAAAATCCTTCCGAATTGGAAGAATTCCTTATTAGGACTATCGAAGGAAGTATTACCATAGCTTAACACTAGGTGGGACTAAGAATGATAAGGATTTGTTAACGTAAAATGTATACAGTTCCTAACCAAAACTATGTAATCCCCTAAAATATTGTTCTAGGTAACACATTTCAAATAATCCTACTTAAAGTATACTCATCGAGAGAAACCATGCAAGTGTTTTCACAAAACAGCACACTTTTGACAGCCTTTCAATTTGAATTTAGAGTAAAAATCGAAGTCAAAAATAATAAAAATAGCTCTACATCTCAAAATTTTTCACTTTTTCAATATAATCTCGCGCAGATTCGTCTGTTATATCTTCTGGTTTGATTTTTGAATGAGAAAAAATCTGTTTTTCTATTTCTTTACCACATTCAACCAATTTATAGCGTTTTTCTTCTTCGATACTATTTTTATGATTTGCGTAACGATGATCTGCATCTTTCATTCGATCATCATATGACAAAATACCATGAGTACAAACCCTTGAATCTGAATACTGTAATATTTTCAATGATAAATCATTTCCATGTCTATTTGTGCATAGATTAATAAAACGATTTTCTGAAATAAGGTCAATTATTATACTTGATACTCCTAGTTCCATTGCAATTGCACCAGTAGCTTCGTGTTCATTTAAACCATATTTTTGAATAAATTCGTCTTGTATTTCTTTAATTTCTATTATTTCTGAGTCCGATAACCCAAAAATTGATTTCGTTTGTTTTAAATCAAATTTAATTACATTACCAATATCATGAATCAAACAGGCCTTCACAATATTTTCTTTATCAGTTTCCAAAGATAATGAATCACAAATCATCAAAGCCACCGCCGCAGTTCTGATCTGGTGCATTGCAAGCATCGGCGTATTTTTGTATTCCTCATATATATCGGTAATCTTCATATTACATTTAATAAATAAAACCCACAAAACGCGGGTCTTATTTATTTATTTATTTTTTCTTTGCTTGTGTAAATTTTTCATGAACTGTTTCGTAATCAAACAATTCAGCTTCTGAAAACCAATGTGCTATTTCTAGTTCTGCTTCAGATACATCTCCGGATGCGTGTATAATATTTGGAACCCCTATATTGTTTTCATCTGCATGGATGAAACTCATATGCGCATAATCACCTCTAATTGTTCCGGGTAAAGCAGACTTTGGTTCTGTAGTTCCTACCATCTTACGAATTAATGAAACTGCTTCTACCCCTTCAAGCACAAAAGCAATAACTGGACCAACATTCATCATTGAGAGTGTGACATCAAAAGTCTTTTGTCCTCGGCGAGAAATCATTTTCCCTATATTTTCATAATGATGAAAATAATGATCATAGCTTGGCTGTAGCATTTTAGTACCTACAATTTTTAATCCTGTCTTCTCAAAACGAGATAAAATCTCACCAACAATACCACGTTGAACCGCATCTGGTTTAAAAACAATTAATGAACGTTCTGTAGTTATCATAGTAAATAATTAAGTTAAACTTATAAATATTCTTCTAACATACCATAAATATGGCATAAAACAAAATGGCTCTTGAACTTACTATTTTCTATATTTTGCCATTATTTCTTCCTCGACTTCTTCACGAGGGCGGCCATATTTGAGGTAAGATAATTCTTTTATCTTTTCTACCATCTCTTTGTTTCCTGGTGGTGTTAGACTCCAGTGAGAAGTCATATTAAATGGTTTAGTTGGCACCCCATTCACAAGCATACTTACATATGAATTGAAATTATCTAATTTCATAATATCGCTTGCAGTAAACGTTGGTTTGAATTTTTGCTCGACAAAGTTGGCATCTTCGGTACTGATACGATAAATAGCCATTGAACCAACGTTCCCAAACACTGCGTTTTTAATATTTTCTTCAAGCTGTGAAATGTATTGGTGTGCGATAGTCAAAGACAAGCGATATTTTCGAGCCTCTGAAAGAATCGAGGCGATGGAGTCGGTCGTGACGTTTTGGAATTCGTCTATGTAAAGATAAAAATCATTCATTTTCTGCCCATACATATCGACACGAGAAAGTGCTGCCATCTGAATCTTCCCTACCAACACAAGACCGATAAGATTTGCATTTATGTCACCCAAGCGCCCCTTTGAAAGATTTACAAGAAGAATTTTTTTGTTGTCCATTATTTCGCGAAAATTAAAAACAGATTTTTCTTGAAGAACGACAGGTCTCATAATGTCGTTCGAAATAAAGTTATCAAATTTAGAAGAAATATAAGGCACGAAGTTTGCAAGGGATTGATCACCTGTCGTCTGCTCGGCTCCAACCCAGAATTGTTTGATAATTGGATTCTTACATCGAGAAACTTTCATGTCACGAAACGCTTTATCTCCAAGTACACGAGTAATCTCAAGTAAGGTACACCCTGATTCTGGATCTTCCATCACAAGAAAAGCACTATTTCTAAAATACTGTTCAAACATTGCTCCCCCACCTGTTTTCATATCAAAAAGTTTATTGAAAATTCCCATGAGCTCATTTACCACAAGAGTTTTTTGCTCTGGATATTTTGGATCATACTCGAGCATATTTAGCCCCATTGGGCGAGCGGTATAAGCAGGATCGAAATAAATAACGTCATCAATTCTTTCTTTTGGAACATAAGAGAGAATATCTTGAATATCACTTCCGTGTGGATCAATAAAGCAACAACCCTCCCCATTCCTGATATCTTGTGCAATCATATTTTTCAAAATAGTTGTTTTACCTGTTCCCGTCTGACCGATGACGTACATGTGGCGCATCCTGTCTTCACGAGACATGTGTATAGGCGTATCTTTGCCATGGTAACTATTAATTCCGAGAAGTATTCCTTCACTACCCATCTCGATCGGCGCAGGTGCGATGCCGGCTTTAGCTTGTTTAAGTTGTGAAGATACAACTCCGTATGGGAAGTGGAAAATTGTTGCGAGTTCTTTTAAGTTGAGTGGCATTGAATAATCGTCAGAGAAAGTTCTATAAATGTAATCGTGTACGAGTTGCGAGAGGGCTGCCCCTTCTAGATGATTGAAATTAAAACCATTACGATCTGCTTCGGTAAACTGATTGAATGATGATTCAATATCAGACAAAATTTGTTTTGACCTTACCTTGTCTTCTGCCGAGGCGATGATGCGAATATTCGAAGCCATGATTGTGCTCTTCATCTTCTCGGTAATATTTTCTACCGCTTTGTCATTTACTTTTTTATCTTCTTTGTGCTTAGAAGTACCAAACAATAATTCTTTCGCAACTGTTTTGAATTCTTTTGTAACTTGGCGGGTGAAACTCGATGCTGTACGGACAGACATACCATTTTTCACATCTCCCAAAATAATCTTGTATTTGCGTATAATATCATCATCTTCTGGACATATAGATAATTGAATGGCGGCGCCTTCCCCACTTTTCTTGAGCTTTGTGAAAATATTTAAAATAATATTGAGCGGATCATGGTCAAAAGAATCGTATAACTTTATGGGGTAAACATCGTGATGGGCGAGTGTCGCATATGATGCTGAAACTGAACAATTTTCTGAAAAAATATTGTAATCGTCTGGAACCTCTACAATTTTCGCATTTGGATGAACTCCAAATAATTGCTTTTCAAATAAATCTGATTTATGAGATGGAACTGCTGCATAAAATACAAAGTTGTCACTTCCTTCTGAAAGGGCAATCTCAAGAGTGAAATGATTGCGATTATAATTCTCTCTTCCTTCACCGACAGAATGCATTCCAGAATAAAATTGCTCCATAGCGGTCAATAATTCTTTGAGCCCTTTCTTGGCTCCTTCATCGTCATTCATATCTGGAAGAGTAATTTCGAGAAGCTTCATATCAAGCGCTTTGAAAAGTGGAGTATTTTCTTTAAGACCAGGGACTTTGTGAGTACTATATAAATATTGAACTACGAATCTATGAAAATCACTATCAATATGTGGATTGTTCATCTTGGCAACAATTGAGAGAGCATTCGAGATTCCTTTATCGAGCAAAATACCGAGTAATTCTTCCATCTTTCCGTCATGAGTTTCAGGGTGAAGGCGAAGAATGAGTTGTTCTGATTCTTTAGCATTCATAACTGCGCTTTTGTGCATGACATCTTCTGGTCCAAATTTTTTGTATTCAGAAATCACATTGTGTGCGAGGTCTTCTTTGTTCACTTCTTTCCCTTGTTCAACCAACGCTTTTTCTTTTTCTGCAATATGTGCACGCAAAAACTCCAACTCCTCTTGCGGGGTTTTAAATTTTGGAGCATTCTCTAGTTTTAAACCAAAATTTTCTGCCATATGAGTTTATTATACCATAGTCAAGATTTCTGCATCACCTTCGGTAATTAAAATTGTATGTTCGAAATGAGCTGAATACTTTCCGTCAGCAGTTTTGATAGTCCAATCATCATCGGCTACTGTGATATCATCTTTCCCAAGATTGAGCATTGGTTCAATCGCTACAACCATTCCGGGAATTAGTTTTTGTCCCTTTCCTGCTTTACCATAGTTTGGAATGTAAGGATCTTCGTGAATTGCCACGCCTACACCATGCCCTGCAAGCTCGCGAACGATACCGTATCGATTATGCACAAAAGTCTCTATTGCATTCCCAATATCACCCACAGTGTTGCCACCATGTGCCGCCCAAATACCGATTTCAAGTGCTTTTTTTGTATCAGCCAAAAGTTGTTCATCTTTGGCAGAAATTTTCCCGACAGCAACCGTAATCGCATGATCAGTGAAAAGTCCACGGTGTTCAATTCCAAGATCAAGAGAAACAATATCTCCTTCTTTTAGAATTCTTTTCTTACTTGGAATTCCGTGAACTATTTCATTATTTATAGATACACAAAGAGAAGCTGGATAGGCCGTTGGCATACCATCTGGCTTGTAATTCAAAAAGGCTGGTTTGTCACCACCATCGATTATTAGCTTATAGACATATTGATCGAGATCATATGTAGAAACGCCTGGTGAGACCATTTTAGCCGTTTTAGCTAGTATCTCGGCCAATCTTTTGCCTCCTTCCCTTATAATCTCTATTTCTTTTGGCGTTTTTATAATAACACTCATATATCCATACTAAAATAAAAATAAAATATAAGCAATTATTTTATAACCGTTCCGATAAAATCATCGCCATCTAGATATTTTTTCAAATTCCCTATTTTATTACCATTCAAAATCACAACTTCACTCCCATTAGATTCTGCTTCAAGAGCGGCCATTTGATCGAAGGGAACATTTTCTCCGGGAATCCATTTATTTCCAAAAATGTTTTTATAACCATCCCAAGACATTTTGTAAATTGCTTTTGCATCAGAGAATATCCTGGGGTCTTTGTCACAAACAAAATCAATATTAGTAAGATTTATTATTTTTGTCGCACCGATACTTTTGGCCCCGTGAACAGCAGCGAGATCACTACTATTCCCCGGTTTCCAGCCACAACCTATGATTATCGGTTTATCTGTTTCGGGAATATTGTCAGGATCTAGTACCACTTTCTCATATGCTAAATCACCAAAACAAATTCGAATAAACTCGGCATTCAATCGTGTAACTGCAATTCCCATCCAATCCAAATCTTCATGTGAAGGTTCAACAATTTGTTTTAACGAATCATTATATTTGCGACATATTTTACCACCTCCAGTGATAAGCAAAAAACTATAACCTTTAGAAATATATTCTTGAGTTAATTTTAAAAAAGAATTAACAAAATCAACATCTATCTCATCTGGAATGATGAGCGAACCACCAAGTGACATTACAATTTGCTTTTTTTTGTCCATATATATATATTAATTAAATTTTTAATTTTGAAATGATATTTTTGTGAATTTCTTCAGGACTTGGTTCACCATCAACTTCAATATATTTTGATGCTCTATTATTTTTTACTTCTTCTATCATCGGAGCGACAAATAAATCAAACTCATTCAAGCGACTTTCTATCGTACTTTCGCTGTCATCACCTCTTCCACGGGAAAGCATTCTTTGTCTGACACTTTCTCTTCCAACTTCTACATTAATAATAGTGTAATCATCTCTCTTGGCGTATGAAAGTAACTCTTCTGCAATCTTCAATTGGTCTATGTTCCTTGGATATCCATCAAAAAATAAAATGGAATCTTGATCTATTTCATTGATAACCTTATTCACAAATAAAGAATTTGTCAAAAAATCAGGTTGAAATTTGCCTTGTTTCATCGATAGATCTCGAGCAATATTGAAAATGTATCCCTCTTTCTTGAACAATTCACGGAAAATTTCTCCCATAATAATTGATTTAATAGAGATATTGGGGTATTTATTTTGTATGTAATTTTTAAGTAAATTTAACTGCGTTCCCTTACCTGAACCAGACCTTCCGATAAATATAAATGTTTGCGGTTTCATGATCATTATTATAGCAAAAATCACAAATAATTTCATTATTTGTGATTTTTGCTGATTTTAATTAGTCATTAGTAATCAATAATTATCTTAATACTCTCTCATCGACAACTGTGCCTCAACTTTCTTAATCAAATCAAGAACGACAGAAACGACAATCAATAATGCTGTTCCTCCAATTGCGAATGCAGTTATACCTGTAACTGATTTTATGATAAGCGGAAGGACTGCAATAATTCCCAAGAAGACCGCTCCCATCATTGTCGTACGATTCAAGATTGTCGAAATATAATCTCTTGTTGATGGCCCTGGACGAATACCTGGAATGAATGCTCCATTTTTCTGTAAATTGGTTGAAAGTTGTTCCGGATCGAAAGTAACGGCAGTGTAGAAGTAAGTAAACAAGAAAACAAAGATAAAATAGAAAAGAGAATAAATCCATGTATTTTGTACAAACCACAACATTGCATCAGAAATATGTTTCAAAACACCTGTACTACTTGCAAGTACTGTACCTATAAGTTGAGGGAATAATAATATAGAAAGTGCAAAGATTATAGGGATAACTCCGGCTTGGTTCACTCGAATAGGAAGGTATGTTTGAGTTCCACCTGCTACGTGGTCACCACGAACTTGCTTAGCATAAGTCACAGGAACTGGTCGTTCTGCTTCTGTTACAACAACTACTCCAGCAATGATTAATAAACCAACTGCCAAGAATAAAATGTAAACTGGAAGGTTCGCGATATTGAAAGTAAACATAAATTGTGAAATTTCTTGTGGAATTCTCGCAATGATACCAGCAAAAATGATAAGAGAAACTCCATTTCCAATACCGAATTCAGACATCAATTCACCGATCCACATGATAAGCATTGAACCAGCAACAACAACGGAGAGATTCGTAAACATTCCAAATAATGAAATATCAGTTACGATTCCTTGTTTCTTGAGCAAGACTAATAATGCTAGACCTTGAACGATTGCCAAAGGAATCGTTAGCATTCTACTAAATTGTGTAAATTTCTTACGTCCGATTTCTCCATCTTCTTGATACATCGCTTTCAATCGTGGAGACATTATAGTCAAAAGCTGCATTATTATTGATGATGTGATGTATGGACCAACTCCTAGCATGATTATTGAAAGTTTTGACAATCCTCCTCCTGAGAATAGATTGAGTACACCAACGAATTGGTTGTTATTTATAAAAGTTTGAAGTTTGATAGCATCTACACCTGGAACTGGAATTGCAGATAGAAGCCGAAACACAACGAGAGCTCCAAGCACGAACAAGACACGATTTCTCAATGTCTTATCTATAAATATAGCTTTTATTTTGTTCCAAACGATTTCCATCCCATTAGAAGCAGGTCGCGGTCAGTTTTAAACTTATTCCAACCTGCATATATTAATTTAAATAATAACTTTTACCTATAATCCTGTGAATTACCGCGACCGCGGCTTCTAACGGGATCCATTCCGCTTATGCCACACTTCCACCAACTTTCTCTATTTTAGCACGTGCACTTGCGGAAACCTTACAGCCAACAATAGAAAGTTTTTTACTTAATTCTCCTGTTCCAAGAATTTTAACTGCGGGGAAATTACCTCCAACACGACGAACCAAACTCTTTTCGAATAGTGATGCTGGGTTTACAACTGCTCCAGATTCAAAAATATTTAATGCTGATACGTTTACTGGTGAGATTTTGATTGAAGCTGAATGAAAACGATACCCACGTAATTTTGGAATCTTCTTTATTATATCACGCATTTGTGGACGGCGCTTATTACCAGCACGAGCTGTCTGACCCTTGCCTCCACGTCCTGAAGTTTTACCACGTGTGCCACCACGTCCAACTTGCTTGGCTTTTTTATTTGGATTTTTTCTTTTTAATTCGTGTATTTGCATATAATTTATTTATTATTTAACTTCTACCTTTGGAGTTTCTTCTGGAATAAATGCGCTCACTTTTACGGCTGATGTTTTTTCTTTGAGTATGTAAAGTGTCTTGTAAGCGGCACGAGCATTGTTCAATTTGTTTTTTGTTCCAGAGTGAAGTTTAGCTGTAACATTTTTGATACCAGCAAGAACTAACATATCGCGGACAGTACTTCCTGAAACCAATCCTTTTCCTCTGTTTGGCATGATTGAAAGTTTTGCACTTCCAAATTTGGCAGAAACTTCATGGGGAATAGACATTTCTTTTGTTGTCTTTATCTTGAACATATTTTTCTTTGCTTGGCGAAGAGCTTTCGCAATTGCAATAGCTGTGTCCCCACCCTTTCCTGTCCCAAGACCAACCGAACCCTTCTTATCACCTATCGCGATAGCAACTGCAAATGTCATACGACGTCCTCCTGCAACCACACGAGTAACGCGACGGATAGAAACCATCTTTTGGTCAAATTCTGGTTTGGGACGATCAAAAGAAGGTCGTGATCTGCGATTGTCACCTCCTTCACGCTTAGCTCCATAAGTAGGTTTACTGAAACTTCGGTTATTGTTTGGTGTATTTGTTTTTGGTTTTGCTGTAGTATCCATAATATTTATGTATTAAAATTTAAGACCAGCGGCACGTGCTGCATCTGCAAGAGATTTTACGCGACCTGTATATTTGAAACCGTTACGATCAAAAACGCATGCTTTGATACCTTTCGCAATTGCAAGTTTTGCAACTTCAGTACCGACAGTCTTTGCACGATCTCCTTTTGTACCAATTTTGACTTTTATATCTGAAAATGAAGCAAGAGTTGTTCTCTTTTCATCATCAATAACTTGAGCATAAATATAATTGTTCGAACGAAAAACAGAAAGGCGCGGAATTTTTGCAGTTCCTTCTATCTTTGTGCGGATTTTCTTTTTCAATCTTATTCTTTTTTCTAATTTTTTATTCATACATTATGCTGCTTTCTTACCCTGCTTACGACGAACAACTTCATCAATATAATGGAACCCTTTTCCTTTGTAAGGTTCTGGTTTTTTCATCGTACGGATTGAAGCAGTGAATGAACCAACCAATTCTTTATCAATACCTGTAACTGTAATATTATTTTTCTCGGCTGTAACTGTGATTCCTGCTGGGATAGCAACTTTGACTGGATGAGAAAAACCGAGTGCGAGATTGAGTGTATTGCCAGCAACTTCTGATTTGAAACCAACTCCTTCGAGTACAAGCTTTTTGGAATATCCTTCGTTTACGCCGACAACCATATTTTTCACATGTGAAGCATATGTGCCCCAAAGTGCGTTTACACTTCTGTCGCCAGTCTTATTTGGAGTGAAAGTAATTTCATTGCCATCTATATGTAAAGTAACATCTCCAGGAAAATCGCGTGTAAGTGTCCCCTTTGGTCCTTTTACAGAAAAATTAATACCAGTAAGCTTTGCTTCTGTACCTGTTGGGATTATGACTGTTTGTTTTCCGATTCTACTCATATATTTTAATATAATTTAAACAATACTTCTCCTCCGACCATTTCTTTTTTTGCTTGTCTGTCAGTTAAAATGCCTTTTGGTGTAGAAAGTAATGTGAGACCAAAGCCATTGCGTGCTAGTCGAATTTCTTTCACACCTTTGTATACTCGGCATGATGATTTTGAAACTCTCTCTGCCCCTGTTATTTTTGGAGCACCGTCTTCTGTATAGGCCACTGTCAATTCCATAACAGGAAAACCCTTTTTTGTCTTTTTTGTAACAGCCTTAAGATACCCTTCTTTGACTAGGCATTCTGCGATTGCGAATTTGATTTTTGAATGAGGAACAACGACAACCTCATGCTCGGCACGGCCTGCGTTTTTCACCATATTTATCATGTTTGCGATTTGATCCATAATATAATTTTGTGCGTTAGGTTTTGCCTTTATTGAGTCCGAGGCAATTCCTAGCACTCTTTTAATTTACCAACTTGATTTGCGAACTCCTGGAAGCATACCTTCATTGGCAAGCTCGCGGAAACAAATACGACATAGCCCGAAATCTCTCATATAGGCATGTCCTCGTGAACAACGAAAACAACGATTTGTTTCTCGTGTACTAAATTTTGACTTCTTTAAATGTCTTGCTGTGACTGATGTTTTTGCCATAAATTAAGGAATGAAATGACTATAATTTATGAGCATCCCGACGTAAGGAGGGAGCCTTAAATTAAGGAATGAAATGACTATAATTTATGAGCATCCCGACGTAAGGAGGGAGCCATAAATTAAGGAATGAAATGACTATAATTTACGAGCATCCCGACGTAAGGAGGGAGCCATAAATAAAATTAGCGAGTTTTCGGGAAAGGTTTTGCCTCTAAATGATCCCGAGGCAATTCCTTGAGGAGAAAACTCTCGCAAGTAGATATCTCGTTATTTTTCTTCTTATCCCTTCCCTAATCTTTTCAAGACGGGCAAAGAAGGAGAACAACGGATCAAAACTCACGTGTCCCTATACTAGCAAATCAGGTTAATATTGTCAAATTATTGTACGCGTCCACCACATATACCCTTCCTCTGTAACCCCTTATTTTCCAACCTTCTCCAGATAGTGGCAAGGCCACTATCTGGAGAGCATTATAATTATAGGGGTTTTTGGTATTTTTTTATTTGGTGTTCTCGCCAGATGAGCCAGAGGATTATGATATCCATGACAGTTAAGACTATCAGCAAAATCGAATGGCCTTTGAAAATATGGTAAATTTGATAAATAATCAGACCTCCCAACCCTACGAGCGAAGCCGGGTAAGCCCAAGCTTTTCTTAAATATAACCCTGTAATGATTGCAACTTTTATAATTCCATGACTTAAAAGATAGTAGACGATAAATAACTTCCCTGTCGATGTTATATGATTAGCATTATTCACCAAGAAATTAGCAATGAAATTGTTGGGCTCTTCAATGAGCTCACTATGAGTTATAGTAACAAGGAAATTTATTATTCTGTTGGTACTGACAAAATACAAAAATAAAGCAGATACAACTTCAAGCGATGCTTGGATGAACTTGAGTAGCAAGCTCACATTGTAAGCGATGTAAATATTCTTTTCTTCCTTCGCCTTGGTCATGTGCATAGTGACATTATAACATTACAACAAAAAATAGCTCGAGACGAGCTATTTTTTGTCTTAATTTTTATTTGTTTAATTTTTGAATGGAATTCCGATAAGTTTGAAAAATTCGGTAGCTTCGGCTTTATTCTTGGCAGTTGAGACGATTGTTACAGCTGAACCGAAAACGTCTTTCAATTCTTCGTCACCTGTTTCAGGGAAGATTGTGTGTTCTTTGATACTCATTGTTAGATTCCCAATATCATCAACAATCTTTTTATCAATACCGCGGAAGTCTTTCGTTCGAGGGATTGCAACATTGATAAGTTTGTCCAAGAATCCATACATGCGTGCACCACGAAGTGTGACCATCACCCCGACAGGGTCGCCAATACGAATCTTGAAACTTGCGATTGATTTCTTTGCGCTCTTTGTGGCTGGTTTTTGACCTGTGATTTTCGAAAGACGATCGATAACTAGCTTATTGTGATCTTTATTACGTTTTATTCCTGAACCAGTACCAGAAGCAACAACCACCTTTACAAGGCGAGGTGCTGCCATTACATTCTTATAACCAAATTGGGTTTTAAGCGTGGTATATATTTTTTTCTCTTTTTGTTTAACTGTTTCCATTTTATAATTGCTAAATTACCGATTACTAATCTGTCTTTTTGACATTCGATACATTGATTGGCATTGCCATTTCCAAAATCTGACTTGGATCACCTTTCTTTTTAGATTTGTGAGCTTTCTTTCTCATATTTACCCCCTCAACGACAACTTTGTTTAAAGCTGGAAGTGCTTTCAAAACTTTACCTTTCTTGCCTTTGTTGGCACCTGTTATAACTATTACATTGTCTCCTTTTTTGATTTTCATATATTTAAATAACTTCTTGAGCTAATGAAATAATCTTTTGGTATCCTCTTTCAGCAAGCTCTCTTGGGATAGGACCAAACACACGACCTCCTTTTGGATCAAGTTTATCTTTTTCAAGAATAACAGCAGCATTGTCATCAAAACGAATATAAGAACCATCTTTTCGGCGATAGGCTTTCACTGTTCTTACAATAACAGCCTGACAAACATCTTTTTTCTTTATCATTTTTCTTGGGTCAGCGATTTTTATAGAGAGGATAACGCGATCACCAATACCTGCATAGCGTCTCTTCGAAGATCCAAGTATTTTGAAAACCTTTCCGACTTTACCGCCGGCGTTGTCTGTGATATTTACTATTGTTCCATCTTGAATCATATAATTTTAATTATGCTACTACTTTAAACTTCTTGTCTTTAGAAATTGGACGTGTTTCTTCGATTTCTACGACATCTCCGACTTTTTTACTATTGTTCTCGTCATGAGCTTTGTACTTCTTTGTCTTCTTTATTCTCTTACCATACTTCTTGTGTTCAACAAAGCGTGTAACTTCTACAACAACTGTTTTACTCATTTTGTCGGAAGTGACTACTCCTTTTAAAATCTTATTTGTTTTTTTAATTTGTTTTTCCATAATAATTATCTCGCAACAACACGAGTAGTAACTGGCAATTTGGTTCCAGCTTTACGTAATGACTCTTTGGCCACTGCTTCAGGAACTCCATCGACTTCAAAAATAACTCTTCCTGGGCGAATATCTAAACAATATCCTTGTGGATCACCTTTACCTTTTCCCATTCCTACTTCTGCTGGCTTAGCAGTGAAAGGTCTGTCTGGAAAAATACGAATCCACATACGGCCAGTCTTACCAAGTGTTCTTGATGTGACCTTACGTGCTGATTCGATTTGGTTTGAGCGAATACGTCCACCACTGGTTGCTTTCAATCCATAAGAACCGAAAGAGACAGTTGTCCCTCGTGTATCAGGAGTAACCTTCGTCATATCAGTACGACCAGTTTGCCACTTTCTAAATTTTACTTTTTTGGGTGTTAACATAAAAATTATTTATATTGCTTATTATTTCTACTATCCCTGCTGTCTGTTCTGTTTGTATTTGTGGCTGGACCAGCAAAAACTTCCCCACGATATATCCAGACTTTTATACCGATATCTCCATAACTCATATGAGCTTTCTCACGAGCGAAATCAACATCGGCACGGAAAGTCTGAAGGGGAATAGAACCACGTTTAATTTGTTCACTTCGTGCGATTTCTGCTCCTGCTAGACGGCCTCCCAAGTAAATACGTGCTCCTTTAACTCCACGAGCAGACATTACCTTTTCGATTGCTTGCTTCATAACACGTCGGAAGGGAAGACGCTTCTCAAGCCCTTCAGCGATAGAACATGCAACGATAGCTGCATCTGCATCAGGGTTTGTAACTTCTACAATATCAAATTTAAAATCTTCAGGGATAGCAATATCTTTCTTTTTCAAGGTTGCCACCATTTCACTTTTTAATTTAGTTGCTCCTTCCCCAGAACGACCAATGATCATCCCAGGTCGTGAAGTGTAAACCATTATTTTTGTAGCTTTTGCATTACGTTCGATTTCGATACGAGAAACATAAAAACCGCGAAGCTTTTTTGCTAAAAATTCACGGATGATAACATCACTTTGTAAAAGAGTTTTGTATTTTTTGTCAGCAAACCAGCGTGATTTCCAATCACGGAGTGTTACTAATCTATGTGCGTATGGATGGACAACTTTTGACATATAGTTTTATTCTTTAACTTCTGGCTTCACAACTTTTTTCGACTTTGCAACTTTTTTAACTTTTTCTTCAGTTTTAACTTCTTCTTTCTTTTCTACCTTTTTTTCTGATTTTTTAGCCTTATTTTCAAGGGTTTTTTCGATAAGAGTAAGCATAATATGACTTGTTCTCTTGTTTATACGTGAAGCTGAACCACGTGCTCTTGGCATACTACGCTTTAGAACAATACCTTTGTTAACTGTAATATTTTCTATAAATAAATTCTCAACAGAAACACCTGCCTGTTTTGCATTAGCAATAGCAGAATTCAATAATGTATTCACTGGGCCTGATGCTCTCTTTGGTAATGTATCAAGAATAAGAAGAGCGTCGGCAACCCTTTTGCCTTTGATGAGTTCCGCTACAAGGCGAACCTTGCGGGGGGACTGTCTATAATTTTTTAGAAATGCTTTCATAAGTTAGTTGTAATTATTTTTTCTTTGAGTCAACCGCGGCCTTAGCGGATTTCGATGCAGTAATTTCGGCCTCTTTCTTCTTTATCTCTAATTCTTTCTGCATCTTACCTCCATGTCGGACGAACTTGCGTGTCAGTGAAAATTCTCCAAGTCTGTGCCCTACCATATCTTCGCTGACCAGAACCTCTACGTGAGTTTTACCATTGTGGACACCAAATACGAATCCAACCATTTCAGGAGAGATAACGCATGCACGTGACCAGGTTTTAATCATACCAGTCTCGAGTGGTTTCTTGCCGGCAATCTTTTTCAAGAGCCTTTCATCAACATATGGGCCTTTTTTAAGTGATCTTGTCATCTGATTATTTTAGTTTTGTAAATATAAATAAGCTCTTTTGAGCTCGTTCGTCTATACTATCAAATATAAAATAAAAGTCAAATCCCCAGAGATGATGGTCTCTGGGGATTTATGTTAGTTGTGTTTTTAATACCTTTTTCGAAAAAGAACTTTGGCCGTCAGAATAATAAACGGCAAATTCCATAAGCGCAAAGAAATGCATGATCCCAATGAAATAGCATTAGCTCCCGCTTTTTTGAATTGCCATACATTGTATGGGTTCATAATACCGCCACCACCAATTATCGGCTTCGTTATACCCATTCTCCTAGCTTCTCTTATCCATGCCAAGGCATAAGGTCTGATCGGATGTCCGGACACACCTCCACGTCCTTTGATTAAAAACTGATCCTGATGTTTGTCGAGGGGAGAAACACGATGGCCGAATTGCTTATCTTTTTTGAAATATTTCTCCTTAACAAAATCGGGTAGTTCATTGAACAGGATTGTATTTATGGCAGTGAACCCATAAATGTATTTAAGCTCTTGCAACCGCAAAGCAACTTCAATCGGGAACTGCCACCCAACTTTAACGATAATGGGTAATTCGAGCTGTGAAAGAATCGCATACTCTGGGATAAAACTTTCCAAAAAATTGGCAAGAGCATTATGCCCGGTGTTTGGACAAGAAATATTCCAATTCAAGAATATTTTAGAAGCAGAAAATTTATGAAGATTTTCTTTCAGAAGCAATACGATAAGCCTTGCTTCCCCTGTTCTTTCCTCAGCAGTATCTCCCACTAACATTATTGAAAGATGAAGCTCTCCTTTTATTTTATAGAGCTTACCTTGTCTAAGGATGGGGCCCAATCCAGGACCGGAAAGTGAAAAGTTATTCACCATCCAGCCTTTCCAAAAATTTAACCCCACACACTTGGGGAACATCTTTTCAAGAGAGTAGCCATCCGAGGCAAGTTGCGCATTACCAATTCTTTTGGTCGCCGTCGAGGTTTTGGATTGAAATGTAACCCAATTCCGAAGAATTAGTCCAAACAACCCAAGGGTCAGAATGTTCAGGAGAAGATAATGTTTATAACCCTCCCCCATAAAACCCAAGCTACCAGACGCAGCTATCACAGGTTTAGCAAAATAATGATGTTTCTTCATGATTCTTTTTTATTAAGTTTTGTTTATTATTTCAATTAGTTCAATTAAGGAATACCACAAAATCACCAAAGTAGCAAATACTACTTTTGACAAAAAATTATCAAGATGTAGTATAAGGAAAAACGAAAAATAATTTCTAAACTCTTTATAAATCAATACAATGAAAAAATCATTTCAAATCTTGTTGCCTTTTGACAGGCACGGCCACTTGCGTGAAGTAAATACGCTTATGCCTGAAGTCCTGATTCATTCACTGAAAAGTTTTTGGGGTATGGTTGTTATGCCAAATACTGCTATCCCAATTACTGATTATGAATCTGCAGTGCGTTATCGTGAAGAAATAAAAACCCTAAGCAATAAGTATGGGTTTGGGGGGAATTTCCTTCCGGTCATGACTGGCTACCTGACCGACAATACAAATCCGGAAAATGTAAAGAGCGGATTTCTAAATGGTGCATGGAAAGCCATGAAACTCTATCCACACGGTGCGACAACAAACTCCGACAAAGGTGTTACTAAACTGGAAAAAATATTTCCGGTATTAGAAATGATGCAAAAAATCGGAATGTCGGTGCTTGTTCATCCAGAAACAGATGTTTCAAGGAGCGATATTCCATTCATGGACAGAGAGCGCGTATACACAGAAGAGTCATTGTTTTTAATCCATGAACGTTTTCCTGAATTAACCATTTCGGTTGAACACATTTCAACCCGAGAAGCCATGGAATTTGTTGAGTGGTGTCCAGATAATGTTGTTGGAACAATAACTCCGCAACATATCATGTATACACATGATGCACTTTTCCATAATGGAGTCCCCCCGTTTAAACCAGGGCTCTACCCTGAGAATATGTGCTTGCCGATACTAAAAACACAGGATGATGTAAATTACATCCGAAATGCCATCATGCACGGAGAGAGAAGATACAAATTCGGAGCTGGGACAGATACTGCACCTCACACCCAAACAGCAAAGAAAGAAAACTGTAGCAGATGTGGGGTGTTCAATGCCTCACACGCCGTTGAGTTCTACACCATGATCTTTGACCAGGAAGGGATGCTAAACGATGAGAAAGGAATTCAAACTTTCCAAAACTTTATGTCCGTAAACAATTTATGGATTTATGGAATTAAAGAATTTCCAACTGAAATGATCACTCTGGTAAAAGAAGATCAGCAAATCCCTGAAATTTATCCGGGAGACATTCGACCTTTCAAAGCCGGTCAGACTATCCCTTGGACAATGAAAAGGGAGTTGATTAAATAAAATTGATTAAAAAACCTATAAAGAACCCCGCGAACACTGCGGGGTTTTCATTTGGCTTAATTTGACAAAAACCTGTGAAAATATAAGATGTGGGAAAACTAATCCTTAAAAAATATGGTTCCAGAAGAAAGATTTAATTCGAAAGAAATCAGCAAAGCGATAGCTTTGGCTGGGTTAAAGATCGGGGCAGTTAAAATAAGACCAGAGGATCCCTTTTTGTGGGCATCGGGTACTTATAACCCGATCTACAATGACAATCGGAGGTTTTTGTTTTATCCGGCATATCGCGAACTCATTACAAATGGGTTTGCCGAAATTATTTACAAATTGGGTTTACATACAAATCCTAATTTAGTAATCGCTGGTACTTCAACCGCAGGGATTCCCCATGGATCCGCCCTTGCTACAAAACTTCACGTCCCCTTTATCTACATCCGGGATAAGCCGAAGGATCATGGACTCAAAAACCAAATCGAGGGAATTGATGTGGACGAAGATCTCAAAGGTTATCACGTCGTATTAATCGAGGACTTAATTTCGACAGGGGGCAGTAGTGTCGCTGCAATTGCTGCAATACGAAACGCCAGCGGTTCCTGCAACTTATGTCTTTCGATTTTTAATTACGGATTACCGAACCCCCCAAAAATGTTTAATGGAGATATCCCTTATAACGAAAAGGGAGATCGGCTACAAAGCCCCTGTGAAATAACTTCTTTACTTTACTATCCTAAGCTGATATCCATAGGGATAGAAAAAGGATTAGTGAGTAAAAATCACGAGAAAACATTACTAGAGTGGATGAGTAATCAACCACACTGGGGTGAAAATCACGGATTCGTCCGATAAAAAAAGAGCGCGCAGATACAATCTTGCGCGCTTTGTTTTTTCCTTCAGAATTACTTTTCAATTTCTGCCATTGTCAATCGGCAACTTTCTTCGGCACCTATACCAAGTTGCAAATTGCCTTTGGTTAATTGAGCTCCCATGACAACAAAAGTAGCTCCTAGATCAAGAGCTTCTCGGACTCCTGTTGTTCGTTTTTGGTGTTCGCCGGCCTTTTCCATCCATTTATCACGGATACCTGGGACAACAAAACCGCAACCAGCATAACAATTGAGATGAAGCATTGAAAGCTCGTGAGCTGAACATACAACCAGATCGTATGGCTCGGGGTTAATGTCTTTCTCAAATTTGATCTTCTTTTGATAGAATGAACGAAGCCGATCAATGTCAGAATAAATCTTATCAGCTGGGGTCATTCCAAAACGATCGACACATTCATCTTCACTTATATCAGTCGGTAGTGAGACCATCGCCAATTTGGTATTTGGCAATAACTTCCGAAGTTCAATGATGCCGGCGACGCTACATCCTGAAGATACAGTCAGGATGTTGGCTGGTGTATTTAAGTATTTTCTTAATACATTTACCAATGTGGCCGAAACATCGAAAATCTTTAAATCCAGGAAAAATCCGATCGGTAAACCTTTCCCTTTTAGACACTGCACAATCTCTTCGACGATTTGTGGACCACCCAGATCCAAGTTGTGAACTCCGTCATTCAGTTTGATGTGAGAAATGATGTCCGTTAGACCTTTTATGTTTAGTGTCTTTTCAAGGGCACCAAACAATGCGGCGGCTGTGGCATAGCCGTCGAGAGGAAGAATTGCTACTCTTTTCATAATAAATTGATTAATTTTAAATAACTAGATTTTTATTAGTTCAACCCTATTACAACTAATTAACTGTCTGAAAACAAAATGTTAACAAATTAAAATAGTGTACCGACAGTTTTGTTGATACCACATTTGTCTTAACCGTCGTATCTTCCTACGAGAAAAAAATCTGAAATCGCCATAGAACGCATATTCATTCCATTTGCGACGAAGTTCTTTTTTGAAAGATTTTTTACTCCCAAAAAAGACAAGAAGCTTTTCTGAGTTGTCACTCAATCCAAGGTTCTTATTCCGGATATTAGATAACAATTTCATCATTTAATATCGTCTTCTAAATTTTTTCATTTTCAAGATTTTAAGTTAAATTTATCTTAACATTATTCTTTTTCCCCTTTTTGTCAAATAGAAAATGGGCCATAACGACCCATTAACTTAAAATTTTACCCAACTGATCTGCCAAAATTACTAAAACTAAAACTCCGCATCCTCTTCTGCAACCTCAGAACGACTTCTACTAAGTGTTCATAGGCAATCCTTTGCGATTCATAATCGCCATTCGGAAAAGGATTTTCATCAAGATATTTCCTAAGTTCGAGTTGAAGATCCTCTTCTTCTTTTCTATTTCTTGCGTGCATTTTTGCGACGCTTTCTTGTGTTGCCATTTTGTGAAAAATTAATAATTTTATTTGATACTACAATTATCAGTAATTTAAGTCAAATAAACAACTGTAACACTTACAAACGGCCGTTGCTATCTGTTACAAAAATCATGTACATCAAAAAACTCCCCGAAGGGAGTTTTTTGATGATAGAATTTTTGTTGTTATTAAGACTTCTTTGTTTTTCCTCTGCCTGCGCAAGCGGGCAACCTTTTGGCAAAAATAATTTTTCTCTACTTATTATTTTTAGTTTTACCGACACGTCTTCGACTGACAATCCACATGTTTGAATACTTCTTTGGTGTTCTTGTTTTTTGGCCTTTTCCTGTTGGTTTACCCCACATACTTTTGGCTCGGCGTAGTCCGCGTCCTTGGCGTCCTTCACCTCCACCGTGTGGGTGATCAACTGGGTTCATCGCAGTACCACGAACAGTTGGGCGAATACCCTTCCAACGTGAGCGTCCTGCTTTCCCAAAATTTTGAAGTTTATATTCACTATTTGAAACTTCTCCAATAGAAGCCCAAGCATTTTCTTGAACTTTTCTGACTTCAGTTGATGGCATTTTGATATTGGTATAACCAAGATCATTTGCGACAACTTGTCCGAACGTTCCAGCCGAGCGTGCGAGCTTGCCACCATTGCCTGGTTTGATTTCAATATTGTAAACAAATGTTCCAATTGGAATTATTCGAAGTGGTAATCTGTTCCCAATTGTAAGAGGAGCTTTTTCTGAAACGATGAAAATATCTCCAACTTTCATTGACTTAGGGACGATAACGTATCTTTTCTCTCCATCGGCGTAACAAGCAAGACTGATGAATGCATTACGATTTGGATCATACTCAATTGAAGTTATCTTCGCAGGGATATCATGCTTGTTGTACATGAAATCTATCTCACGATAAAGACGCTTGTGACCACCCCCTTTGTGGCGAGTAGTGATACGCCCTTGATTATTTCTTCCAACTGAACGTTTGAAACCTTTTGTTAAAGATTTCTCCGGAGTACCTTTGGTCAATACATTTCTGTAAGTGACAGTAGTCTGGTGACGTTTTGCTGGACTTGTAGGTCTATATGTTTTCATAATTTATATTGTCCACATGTCGGACTTGTGTTTCCCACAAGTCCGACATGTGGTCTATTCTATGCAAATACTATTTTATCTCCTTTCTTCAAATGTACGACCGCTTTCTTCCCTCCTTGTTTGATACTTACAATTCCACGACGAGTAACGGTTTTCTTCGCAATTTGTGTAACTGCAACTCGAACTGGCATAACCCCATAAACCAACTTGATGGCTTTTTTAATTTCATTCTTGTTAGCGCTTTGAGCTACGTTGAAAGTATAAACCCCTTTCTCTGCGTTGATAGCAGATTTTTCGGTGACACGTGCACCTTTTAGAAGTGGATGAGTTTTCTCTTTCTTTGTGTCTACTTTCTCTTCTTTATTCTTTTTTGTTTTTGTTGTTGCCATATACTATAAAGCTATTTCTGCTTTTCCATTTTGCCACCCAAGAAAGCAAAACTTTCTGTTGGCTGTGAAATAATAATATACTTGAAAGCAAGCAAATCCACCGGATTTATATTGCGTATTTCGTCAATTTCAACCGTTTTAATATTGGCAAAACTCTTCTTCAAAGTATCACTTTTAGCTGGAACTGTTACATATGTATTCGGCTTTTTACCACCAACCATTCTTTCAAAACCTTTGACTGTACTCAATTCTTTCATGACTGCTACAGCATCTTTAGTTTTGATATTTTTAAGAGTTAATTCTTCAACGAAAAGAATATTTCCTTTTCGAAATTTCTCAGAAAGTACGGTGAAAAGTGCTTTCGTCTTCATCTTCTTGTTTATTTTCTGATCATAACTCTTTTCATTGCGTGGCCCATGTGCAACTCCTCCACCAACCCATATTGGAGAACGGCTTGAACCGTGACGAGCACGACCTGTACCTTTTTGTCTCCATGGTTTCCTTCCTCCTCCACGAACTTCTCCGCGTGTCTTTGTGTGAGCAACTGGTGTACGAGCATTTGCTTGCATCGCAGTTACTACTTGGTGAACTAGGTCACCATTCCAAGACAAACCAAAGATTGATTCTGGAAGTGAAAGTTTCCCGACTGACTTTCCTTTTTGATTATATACGTCAGTTGTCATTACTTTTTCGGCTGTGACAGGCTTTACTTTTTTGACGGTCTCTTCAGCTACAACTTCACTATTCTTTTTTGTTGTTTCTTTTATAGTCATAAAATTAGCCGATGATTTCTACGAGCGTTCCACGGCGTCCAGGAATCGCACCCTTAATAAGTAATTGATTGTTTTCGAGATCAACTCCAATAACTTCAAGATTCTTTATTGTGATACGATCTCCACCCATACGACCTCCCATGCGCATTCCTTTTGGAACTTTATTTCGAAGACCTCCTCCGATAGAACCCGGTTCACGTTCTGAGTGTTTTTGACCATGCGATCGTGGCCCACCGTGGAAACCATGGCGTTTAACAACACCTTGGAAACCTTTACTTTTTGAAATACCAGAAACTGTTATGACGTCGCCTTTTTTAAATACGCCAACGTTTATAGTATCTCCTTCTTTTATTTCTTCAATGTCTCTGAATTCTCGAAGATGTTTGTAAGCACTGCCATCTTTCTCACCACCTTCTTTTTCAGTTTGTCCTGCATGCGCAGGCCTGGATGCCAAGACATGCCCAAGATGTGCCTTTGTCGCACGACTTGCTTTTTGTTCTTCGAAAGCAACTTGAATCGCTGTGTATCCATCGACGTCGGGGCTCTTTACTTGAGTCACGACGATAGGACCAGCAGAAATAACTGTTGCTGGAACTGCTGTACCATCTTCTAGAAAGCACTGCATCATATGCTGTTTTTTACCAAGAATGAATTTCATATAATTACATCATTTTCACATCTATATCAACACCGGATGGTAATGATAGATTTGTGAGTGCCTCAATAGTTTTTGGATTTGGATTCAAAATATCAATGACACGTTTATGGATTCGTATTTCGAACTGTTCACGAGCATTCTTAAAGACGAATGATGCTCGATTCACTGTATACTTTTTAATTTCTGTTGGAAGTGGAATAGGACCAACTATTTTCGCATCATAACGTAGAGCTGTATCTATAATCTGCTTGACTGAAGTGTCAAGAATTTTATTCTCGTATGCTCTTACGCGGATACGAAGCTGGACAACTACATCGTCCTTCCCTTTTTTTACTTTTGCTACTTTCTTTGTTGTCGTTGTCATAAAGGTTAGGTTCTAAGTTCTAGCTTCTAGCTTCTAATATTTCTATTATTAGAAGCTAGCGACTAGTTACTAACAACTAATTATTTGTTGATTTTTGTTACGACACCTGCGCCGACTGTTTTACCACCTTCACGGATAGCAAAGTGCATTTGTTCTTCAAGCGCAACTGGGGTTACAAGTTTAACACCTAGCTTAACTGTATCTCCTGGCATAACCATTTCTACACCAGCTGGAAGAGTTGTGTCTCCTGTAACGTCTGTTGTACGAATGTAGAATTGAGGTTTGTATCCAGTAAAGAATGGGGTGTGACGTCCGCCTTCTTCTTTCTTCAAAATGTAAACTTCACATTCGAATTCTGAATGAGGAGTAACTGTTCCTGGTTTAACAAGAACTTGTCCACGAGTAACATCTTCTTTCTTAATTCCGCGGATAAGGATACCGGCGTTGTCGCCTGCCATACCTTCTTTCAAATTTTTATTGAACATTTCGATACCAGTGACTGTTGTCTTTGCTGTATCTTTAATACCAACAATTTCAACATCTTCACCAACTTTCACAATTCCGCGTTCAATTTTACCAGTAACAACTGTTCCACGTCCTTCGATAGAAAAGATATCTTCGATAGGCATTAGGAATGGTTTTGTGATATCGCGTTCTGGAACTGGAATATATGTATCGAGAGCGTTGACCAATTCAAGAATATTTTTAGCGTATGGGTCAGAATTATCTTTTGATTCAAGCGCCTTCAAAGCTGATCCACGGATAACTGGAGCTTGTCCATCAAAGCCTTGTTTTACAAGGAGTTCACGGACTTCTTCTTCGACGAGGTCAAGCATGTCGGGGTCATCAACCATGTCGCATTTGTTTAAGAAAACGATAATTTTAGGAACGTTAACTTGCTTTGCAAGAAGGATGTGCTCACGTGTCTGTGGCATAACTCCATCTGTCGCAGCGACAACGATAACAGCACCATCCATTTGGGCAGCACCAGTAATCATGTTCTTAATATAGTCAGCGTGTCCTGGAGCATCAATGTGTGCGTAGTGACGTGTTGGTGTCCAATATTCGTTGTGAGAAAGAGCAATCGTGATACCACGAGCTTTTTCTTCTGGAGCTGAGTCGATTTGATCAACACCTTTAATTTTGGCTCCATATCCTTCACCTTGACGTGCCAAAATTGCTAAAATAGCCGCAGTTAATGTGGTTTTCCCGTGGTCGACGTGACCAATAGTACCAACGTTAACGTGAGGCTTATCTCTGTTAAATTCTTCTGCCATATATTTTTTTATTGGTTGGTAATTGGAATAAAATATACGAGTGTTACTTTATTCAAACTATCAACATAAATTACTATTAATAAGTTTTTATCTTATTTTTCGAAATAATGATAAAAATAAACGCAATAAAGCGATTGCCTTTCATACTAGCAAATATGAGGGAAAAGTCAAATTTACCTTTCTATCTTTCTTTTATTATGAGATCAATGACCTTCGTCTTAATTTCTTTAGTGCCTGTTCCGGTACTATTGTTACATTTTAGGGTATAAGTAGTATTAACTTTAGGAGAAACCTTCACAGGAGGGATGTCATTACTGTCAGTTCTACCTTGAGTATTTACAACCTCACCAGCAGTCGAACTGGTTATTGAACAAGAATCGGCAATTGTCGATTTCCAAATAAGAGTTGATACCCCCCCTTGGAAAATCGTTTCTGGATCTGCGGTAAACGTAAATATATCATCACCTCCACCAGGAAGATTTAGTTTGCATTTTGCTCCATCCCAAGTCGTATTATTTGCACAAGTTGCCGTCGTGTTAATAGTCTTCACTAATTGTCCTCCGCTGTAAAGATTGAGTATTTTGTTCTCTAAGTGAGAAATATCGAATGAGGCTGTTCCAGAAACTGCTGGGGTAGAATTAACCACAGTTAAGTTTCCAGGATTTGCAGTGAGAGATGAATTCCCAATAGGGTTCGTTACAGACCAACTGAGTCCAGCCGTGCAACTACTATGATCTGCTATTATAGAACACCCCGGAGTAGAGATTTCACCAGAAGGCACAACACATTTACTTCCATCCCAGAAAGTTTGAACTGGGGTGTTTGTACATGTTGCATTCACAGTCTTTTCATCTAATTTAACTCCATTATGATAGAGGAAGAATGTTCTACCTCCATACTCGACAGCGTAGCTAACCCCTATGGTGTTTGTATTTGCAGGTGTTCCGATAGTAATATTTGTTGGAGTAGTAACCGAAGAAGTTGCCGTTGCTAAAGGATATAGTGTTTGCCATTTTATCGTCGAGGAACAACTACTTTCCCCGGCTCCGATTTCACAAGAACTTGGAGTAGTTGTGACAATCCCACTCGGAGTCGTACATTTCATATTCGTAGAATCCCAAGTTGAAAGTGAATCACACGTTGCCGTTACTACTTGAGATTGAGACAATAATACAACATTATGATAAAGGTAGAATGTTGTTGAACCAAAATTAATTGCATTTGGAACATTTGTACCAGAGGTTAAAGCAGATATGGTTGTTCCAATTGGATTATTTTTTGTAACAGCGGTAGGGTTAGCAGTCAGATTCGCAGTTGTCCAATTTAATGTTGAATTACATGTACTTGCTCCAGCTGTGATAATACATGAGGTTGCCGATATATTCCCCGTTGGCTTCAATGTAAATGTTGCTGTACAAATTTTATTTGCATTCATTGTTACTTGCCCACTTGCATTACAATCACCACTCCAGCTTACGAAAGTTGAACTTGCATCAGGTGTTGCTGTAGCAGTAACCGGGGTATTGTAATTAAATGAAGTCGAACATGTTGCTCCACAATTAATTCCAGCAGGATTCGAAGTTACTGTTCCTGTCCCTGATCCTATTTTGGAGATAGTTAGAGTATAAGAATCTATTACACACTTTGTGCCATCCCAATGATTATTAGCGGCACAATTTGTATTTACCGTTGCCTGAGCGAGCAAAACAGAATTGTTGTAAAGATTGAAGATCACACCAGAAACATTGTAAGGAGCAGTAAATGTTTGAGAACCAGAATTCCCGTTTGCTGGACTTGGTGTCCCCGTTGCGCTAGTCACAGCTGATGTTCCGATTGGATTTGTTGTCGTCCATGACAAGGTTGGAGTTGTACAACTACTTGCACCTGTTGCAATCGTACAAGTTGATGATGCTGGAGTTAGTGTCCCTGTCATTTGAATAAATGTGGCACTGACAGTACAGTTAGATGTGATTGTTCCTGTTGTATATATTGTTCCAGAAAGTGAACCGGCACAACCTGAGGCTGAAGCAATGTATCCAGAATTTGGAGTAACAGTAAATGTTGTTGTTGAACCATAATTTACAGTTCTTGTTGCAGGAGAAATTGTTCCACCGGTGCCAGCAGTTCCTGAGACAGTGTAGTTAGAAGGTACACATTTTAAGGTATCCCACACCGTCCCACTCACACAACTTGCATTTGCTGTTGCTTGGGCAAGTAAAACACTGTTGTAAAGATAAAATGTTCGAGAACCATAAGCAACGGTGTAAGTTGTAGAACCAGAGTTTCCATTTGCAACAGTAATACTTGTAGGAGTTGTGACTTGAGATGTTGCCTTGGGATTTGAAGTACTCCAATTTAATGTTGAGCTACAACTACTTGCACCTGATGCGATCGTACAATCTGAAGCGGTGATAGATCCTGATGACCCGACAGTGACAGTTGTTGAAGCACTTCCACTTGTACTATTTAATCCAGTACATGAGAGAGTAAATGTTGTATCTGCTGTTAATGCTCCTGTCGAAACACTACCTGATGTTCCCTTTGATCCTGACCATCCACCACTTGCTGTACATGATGTAGCATTTGTTGATGACCAAGTAAGAGTTGAGGAATCATTGTAAGCTATACTTGTTGGACTTGCAGTTAGAGTGACAGAGAGGGGTGCGCATTTTAACCCATCCCAAGTTGTCCCACTCACACAACTTGCATTTGCTGTTGCTTGAGAGAGAAGAACGGAATTGTTGTAGAGATATAGATTTCTAGAACTATAATATACAGTGACTGATTGATTCGTACCTGAGTTCCCAGAATAAACCGTGAAATTTGGAGTTGATACATTACTATTATTCACATCACTTGTTATAGCAGATGTTCCGATTGGGTTTGTTGTTGTCCAAGTTATATTTGAAGTACAGTTATTTGACCCTGAAACAATAACACAATTAGGAGCGGTTAATGACCCGTACATAAATGTGGCAGTAACAGTACAATCTGCAGTTATTGCGCCAGTAGTGTAAGTATTCCCTGAAAGTGACCCGCTACAACCTGTAACAGATTTTATTGCACTATTTGTATTTGGAGTAACAGTAAATGTTGTTGTACCTCCATAGTTTACAGTTCTTGTTGCAGGAGAGATTGTTCCACCTGCGCCAGCTGTTCCAGTAACAGTATATGAATTAACTACAAAATTGGCTGTAACTGTATTAGCTGAAGTCATGACAACAGTACATGTTCCTGTACCAGAACAACCCCCACCACTCCAACCAGAAAATGTCGAACCTGTTGATGGTGATGCCGTGAGAGTAACCGAAGTATTATAATTAAATGCAGTTGAACAAGTTGCTCCACAATTAATTCCAGCAGGATTCGAAGTTACTGTTCCAGAACCGGTGCCAGCTTTGGTAACAGTGAGAGAATATGTATTAATTGTAAATGTTGCGGTACAAGTTTTTGAAGCATTCATTGTTACTGAACCATCTGTACAATCGGCATCACCACTCCAACCAGAAAATATTGAACCTGTACTTGCCGAAGCTGTCATATTCACAACTGTCCCAGAGTTATAGGTTCCAGCTCCAGTAACAGTTCCCGAGCCAGTACCTGCTTTATTTATCGTGAGAGTATAAGTTGGTAATGTTGTGAAAGTCCCCTGACTCGAATACCCTGGTCCTGGTACATTTGAAGCAAAACCAAAATAGTAATACAAAGTATTTGGTGATAAACCTGAAATGTTTAGAGAATATGTTCCTGTTATAGAACATGTAGTAGAACCACTATAAGTCGAAGGATTCGGTGAAATCCCCCAATAAAACCCACAATAAGGAGCAACAAGAGTAGCAGGAAATCCGAGCGAAGTGATATTCGCTCCTAGAGTTGCAGTTGTCGAAGTAATATTTGTTGCTGTTGGACTCGTAACAGTAGGAACTACATTGGGAGAAACACAAGTCGAAGTTGCGCTATTCCAAACTGTTCCAGATGCACAAGAAACTGTGATACCTAAAGTGGCAAGCGTATTATCTACAGCTCCTCCATTATTTTCTCCATCAACTTTGTTAATTGAGGAAAGAGTTGTCGAACCGCTGTTGGCTCCATTGGTAATGATCCCACTTCCACTCAAGGTAAGACCTGTTCCTGAATTGCCCGTCGTTATAGCAGAGCCTCCTATTTTCAATGCAGTCGGAACTCCAGAATATGGGTTAGTTGTATCCCATGCTAAAGTTGACATCGAGCAACTCCCCGCCCCTGACGCAATAGTGCAAGAAGATCCACCACCTCCTGGAATGAGTATTCCTGATTGACCGAAAACAGTGACTACTGGAGAAGTTGCATTATCACAAATTAATCGGAAATTATTAGTATTATCATTTATGGATACATTGGCTCTATTGCCAGGAGTATCTTGGGTGTATGTCTTAACCAAAGATCCATTTTTTTCCAAAGAACAATTTTTACCTGATGGAAGTCCTGAGATTACAGCATACAAATATGTGTCTGAAAGAGGAGTTCCTTTCCCCACTGCCACTAAATCTTTCGTTGGATCTGAAAGAAGTCCTAAAGAAATTGAAATAGAAGGAGAAAATGTTGCAGTTACCGTACAATTAGCATTTATGGCTCCAGTTGTATATGTATTACCTGATAATGATCCACTGCAACCTGTGACTGATGAAATGCTGTATCCTGAATCAGGAGTAACGGTGAAATAAGTTGTGTAACCTGGTGTAACAGATCTAGAAGATGGAGAAATAGAACCTCCTGAACCAGCAGTAGCCGTTACAGTATAAAGACTAGAAGAAACACATTGATTTGATCCATTATCCCAATATGAACCAGCCATGCAATAAGCATGTGCAGTTTTAGAATCGAGTTGAATACCATTATGATAAAGTCGATAATTCACCCCACCAGAAGCTTGAGAAATATATTCTAAAACTGACCCTGAGGTAGATGTGCCAATTACGTTATAACCAATATTAGGATAATTCATTCTGTCCATTTCGACAGAACTTGTCGCATTGTAAACATTCCAGCTAACGGTAGAATAACAACCAAACTCTCCTATATCCATATAACAATCTGAAGCATTAATGGAACCAGAAACAGGACCAGGGCCACCTCCGCCCCCAACAGTAACAGTTATACTACTAGAAGACTGTGTATACAAAGAAGCTGTACAAGTTACCGTAAAAGTCGTAGTTTTTAATATGTTAAAATTCTGTGAACTTACCCCATTACCTTGTGCCGCAAATGCAATTTTCGTCTTAAACCAATCAAATAAATTTTTATTATAATTATCGAGATTAACTCCTACAACAGGGGCTCCATCACTAGAAGCTGATGCTGTACAGGTAGCAGTAGCTGGAGTAACATTCCAAGAGATAGTCACTGTTCCTCCTCCAGAAGGAAGGGGAGATGGCGGCGATGCTGTAAGACTATTGAAAGTAATAGCCGCAGCCTCTACTCCTCTTGCAAAAAAAATTGAGCATAAAAACAAAATGGAAAGAAGAGATATTTGTAATACTTTTTTCATATTTTTAAAAAATAAAAACTTAAAATTAATAAACTTGAGTAAATTTTAACTATATTAATTATAACATTAAAAGAAATAAAAAAATAGAAGAATGGGCAAAAAGAATAGCCGTTGCATAAAGTAACGGCTTCTTTTTTTTAAACCAATTAAGGATGTCTTCATCAAAATTTGGGATGAACATATGTATCTTCAATCCAAATTTTACCAACAGAGTCAGCATAAACTTTTATTGACTCATATCGACAGACTAATGTGTCCGTGCTAACTTTGATTAAAGTCCTTTCCCCAAAACCGTTTATTTTGTTCCCATTTAACTTCCATTCACCCGTCCACATGCGTGGTTCGCTACCACAAAGAATCTCTCCTTTGTCTACTTTCACAGTTTGGTCAGGAAAAAATGTCAGAATATCATCTGCTAAACAAGGAAAGTCTTCGGCAGTGAGAGAAACTACCCATGGGCCAATATTTGGCGTAGGAGAATCTCTGCTAAAAATCCACATCCATGAACCAAAATAGCTGAGTAGATCTTCATCGGCCGGAGGAAGGACTTCGATGTTCACGCTATCGTAAGCGATTTCACCACCTTTACCATAACCCCGTACAAAATAATTGCCGGTAGACGTTAAACCTTGGGCAATAAATGTTTGGGACATGCCAGATTTTGATAACCCTGGTATGTTTGTTTCAATAGAGTCCACATATTCGAGAGCAATATTGAAAGTAGAGTTACCTCTGTATTTTACAACGAGAGGATTTGCGCTGATTCGGACAGTAGGTGCAGGAACCTGCAACTTTGGTGTTACCACTAAGGAGCCTTCGATAGTTTTACCATTTTCTGTGACACAAATAATAACTACTTCTTGTTTACCTTTTAATGAATCAATATCGTATGAATCATTCGGTTTGCTTGAAATTTTTATTTTGTTCACATAAACTGAAACTTCTTTGAATTCTCCAGTAACATTCCAATTTACCTTACACGAACTCAGGTATTCCGGCGTCGTAGAAGGCAGAGCAATAAACGAAATTACAGGATCAGGATGAACTACAACAATAGGTTCTTTTTCACATCCTACAAGTAGCAGGGAAAGAAAAAGACCGGCGAGAAAGAAATAAGTCTTTTTCATTATCGTGATTTTTAATTGATTTATTTTTATGTTAAAGGATTTTTTCTTTTTATAATAAATGCTTATTTATAGGCATTTATTGGAACAAATCCAAACAATATGTATTTAGTCTAATTATCTAAGTAATATTGATTTTTGTCAAGGACTTATCCCCCTCTTATCCACAGATGGATCAAAAACCCTTTAAACTTAAGTTTAAAGGGTTTTTGATGATAAGTTGCTAATATATTCAGCTCCTATTTTTCTTTTAATTTAAAACCATTGACAATAACTGTGACATAATCGGTATCTGTCGTTCCATCCTTGATACAGACAATTCCGTAAGTTGTCGTTACCAATGGGCTAACCTGCACTGGGTTGTTATCAGGATCACTATCTGGCTTTCCTTCTGTATCAAAGTACCCATACCCAGGCATAGCTGTACATCGGCTTGCGTTTGATTTCCAAGTTAAAAGTGAAGTTCTGCCTTTGAAAATTTTCGCTGGAGTAGCAGTGAGAGTTGCATTTAATTTGTTTCCATCTTTGTCTCCGTCAACTTTACAATTTTGTGCAAAACAAAATCTCGAGTCAGTTCCATTACCAGTCACAGTACAAGAGCGTGTTCTTGTTTGGACTCCACTTTCACTACAATCTATTGCACTACATGAACTCCAATTTCCATAAGTACAGGTGCCATCGGTTCCATCTCCATTCCCTCCTGTCGTGCAAGCTGGTGGGTTCGTCGCACCATTTAGACAAGCTCCATTTCCTCCGAGAGTACATTCTGGTGGGTTCGTTGCACCATTTAGACAAGTTCCATTTCCTCCGAGAGTACATTCTGGTGGGTTCGTTGCACCATTCAAACAATTATTATCCGAGCCAATAGTACACAAAGGATAATTTGTCGCGCCGTTGTTACAAACGTCAACGAATCCTTTGATACATTTTTGTGTTGAGGTGTCCCATCCTGTTCCACTTTCACAATTTGCACTGATTAATTTTTCTGCGAGTGTAAGAATGTTGTGATTCAAGAAGAATTTTGTTTCTGGATAAGTGACAATGATTCCTGATTTATCTGCCGGCGTAATACCAGAAGCAACTTGAATGTTCCCAGCTTTTGTAATATTCGTCAATGCGAGCGGAACTGGGTTTGTAACACCGATCGTCAATGTCGTGGTACAAGTACTTGCATCTTTTGGAATTGTACAATCTGCGCCATCAAGAGTTCCAGTTGGTAGTGTATCTGCCGAAACGCAAGCTACTCCATTCCAGACGGTATCGGCCACACAAGTTGCTAACGCTGTTGCTCTAGCAAGCTCTCTACTATTATGATAAAGATAGAAAGTTCTTGACCCAGGGATTGCCGAAAATGTGAGTAAATATGGTTTTGTTCCGTCGTTACTTGTTGCGACAGTTACATCCGTAGGGGTTGTGACCGCAGAAGTTACTGCAGTTAATGGGTTCAATGTATGCCACTCCAAATCGGTAGAACAGTTACTTCCATTTAAAGAAATTGTACAATCTGTTGCCTTGATTGTCCCCGAAGGAAGCAGTTCAGTTTTGATACAAGTCGTTCCACTCCACGAAGTTCCTACTTCACAAGACGCTGTCGCTTGAGCCATTTTTAATTCTTTCCCATCATTATATAGATAAAAATTTCTAGTTCCAAAGCTAAGTGTATATTGCTTAGCTCCAGAATTACCTGTCGCAACAGTTATATCTTCTGGAGTTGTTACAGCAGAAACTTTCCCTAGTTTTGCATCAAAAGTATTCCAGTTCAATGTTGTATCACAATTACTTTCATTTTCTCCGATCGTGCAGTTCGTTGCGGTGAGATCACCAGTTGTTTCAGGGTATCCTTCTGGGTGTACAACTACTGTCGTAGTTGAGTTCGCATCAGCCAAACCTGTTTTATGACAAACAATACCGAAGATATATGTACCGGCTGTCATACCAGTCCTATCTTCAAATCCACCATTTGCATCTTTACTTCCACTCCATGAGATAGAATTAGCTTCACACGACGTAGGGTCACCGGTAGTTACCCAAGTAAGACGAGTAACATCCGCAGGAAGTGTCATCGAAGATGGATTTGCCGAGATGGAGACTGTTATACCTTGTGTTACGGCTGAGTCTACTTCAACTATTGCTCTTGCTGTAACATCGTCCGCTCCAGTTTTTGAACAAGTAATGTCAAATGTGTGCGTTCCAGCTGTTAATCCTGAGACAGTTTGTGTTCCTCCAGCAAGACCTGTTGTCTTTGTCCAACTCCAACCACCTGTAGCGATGCAAGATTCAGGGCTACCCGTAGTTGCCCATGTTAGGTTGGTAGAATTTGTTGGTAGAGTCATCGACATTGGACTTGCAGATAAAGTAACTGCTATTCCTTCTGATGGTTCGGTGTTATCATTTCCACCTCCAGAACAAACACCTGAATATATTTGCTGATCCCTCTCAGAATAGCTGAAACAACGTTCAGAACAATTGTTCCCTTCGTTTGATTCAAAAATAGCATTCCCATTATCAGCACAAAGAGTGAGAGTATATGCGATATTTGATAATAAACTAAAATTTGAAATAGAACTCGAATTTTGTCCGGAACTTAATGCAGGCGAATTAAAAGTTGAACTTTGAGGAACTTTATCTCCAGATAATGTGATTTGATTTGAAAATCCCTTTGTAGTACCAGGCCCAATATTTGTTACTGTTGAATTAATTGCCAGAGAATTACCAGTTAGTCCATTTATTGAAGTTGATGAAATCAGATCAAGTGCAGATGTATTTACCGTTACAATTACTTGTGTACTAGCTCCATTGGTACAGTTAATGGTATAAGTTGTTGTCTGCGTTGGACTTACCACGCCAGAACCTGAAAATCCTGGAACGCCATCACCAAGACCAGGATTCCCCAGTGAAGTATCAGCAGCAAAAACTTTTTTAATTTTTAAAAATCCTGTTGTTATGGTATCTCCGGGAGTACCGCCGTTCCCTCCAGTAGGTGTCGCAATATAAGAACAAGTCGTTACGCTTGAAGAAGTCCATGTTATAGTAGAAGATTCACCCTTAATGATAGTAGACGGATTTGCTGTGGCAGTAACAGTTGCCGCCAAAGCATCACTTGCAGAAAAAATTAATATTAAAACGAACAACCCTGAGATAAAAACTTTTAAAATATTTTTCATATGATTTAGCGAAATCATGTCGAGCAATCGTCCATTAAAGCACGACGTTAATTATTGATAATAAAAAAAGCGATAAATACTAAATTAAATTATAACATATAAAAAAATTATCAAACAATAAAAATGGGGATATCTGTGGATGGGATTGACCATGAAAACTCTTTGTAGTAGTATTTAGATTAGTAAGTCCGTTCTCGAACCGGGCTTTTATTTTTCCAAAATATCAACAAAATTGAGATTTTGGAAGGAAAAATTTAATAGTAAGTAAAATTAAATAAAAAACGAATCCTAATTTTAATTGTTAATTAGTAATTAGTAATTCGTAATTAATACCATGTTAGATCTAAAAACAATGAGATCAGCGCTCGAACAACTCGAGCAAGAAAGAAAAATCCCTCGCGAAAAGATAATTGACGCGATTGAGCAAGCCCTCGCTGCTGCTTATAAAAAAGATTACGGCAAAAAGGGTCAAATTATTCGTGCCAAAATAGATATCGAATCCGGTGTGATGGAATTTTATCAAGTCAAAATAGTTGTCGATAACACTTTGGTCAGAATGACGACTGAAGATGATGAAGAAGAAGAAATCGCCGAAGACGATGAAAGAGTTCGTTTCAATGAAGAACATCACATCTTGATAGAAGACGCAAAGAAAATAAAAAGTGATGTTGCTCCAGGTGAAGAGCTAGTATTCCCCCTTGAAAATAAAGACGATTATGGGCGTATCGCCGCACAGACAGCTAAACAGGTTATCATCCAAAAAATCCGCGAGGCAGAACGTGGCGCTATTATCGATGAATATGGAAATAAAGAAGGTGAAATAATAAACGGCTTCGTTTCAAAAGTTGAACGAGGAATTGTTTATATCGATTTCAATCGCGCAACTGGTATCATTTTGCCTGAAGAACAAATCCCCGGAGAATTCTACAAACGCGGAGAAAGAATCCGCGCTTATCTATACCAAGTCGAAGAAACTCCACGCGGAGTAAATCTAAAACTTTCACGCACTCATCCTGAGCTTATTGAGGGATTGTTCGCAATGGAAGCTCCAGAAATTGCTGGTGGTGTTGTAGAAATAAAATCTATCGCTCGTGAAGCAGGCAGCCGTTCAAAGATTGCTGTATTCTCAAACGATGAACACGTTGACCCAGTAGGGTCATGTGTCGGTCAAAAAGGAGTTCGTGTCACAACAGTCATGAGTGAACTAAATGGAGAAAAAATCGATATTATCCCTTGGTCACCAGACCCTGCTACATATATATCAAGTGCAATTTCTCCAGCAAATGTCTTAAATATAGAAGTTAATGATAGTGAGCACAAAGCAACTGTTGAAGTTGCAAATGATCAACTCTCTCTTGCGATTGGTAAAGGTGGGCAGAATGTTCGTCTCGCTGCAAAACTTACCGGCTGGAGAATTGATATTAAAAGTATAGAAAAAGATGGAAAAGTAGAAGAAGAAAGTGTATCAAGCGATGATATATTAGATGATGGTATCGTCGATGACGGTACTAACTAGTTTTTAGTTTAAAGTAATCAAAATGTGAGAAGTGAGAGGGTTTGGGATAGTCTTATCAAAGGGGCTTTTGAGCTTGTCGGAAGCTAAACTCTCGCAAATTTTTAGCAAAAAATTTGAGTACCCTTTGAGAAGAGATATCCCAAACCTGACCAATATTATTAATTAAAAAAAATAAATATATGAATATTTTCATAGTGTTCGCGCTCGTCTCGTCAGTAATCGCAATCGTTTATGGTTTGTTATTAATCAGAGTTGTCATGAAGAAAGGTACAGGTGATGCAAAAATGCAATCCATCTCTCTCGCTATCCAGCAAGGAGCGAAAGCATATCTTGATCGTCAATACAAAACTATTAGCGTTATCGCAATCGTTCTATTTCTAATAATCGGTTTTGTACCTGCTCTCGGGTGGATGATGGCGCTTAGCTTCATCTTCGGAGCAATTCTTTCTGCCCTTGCAGGATATATAGGAATGAACGTTTCGGTCCGCGCCAATGTCCGCACAACAGAAGAAGCAAAGAAAGGTTTGAAAGAAGCTTTGAGCCTTGCCTTCAAGGGAGGAAGTGTCACGGGGCTTCTCGTTGTCGGTCTTGCTCTTCTTGGAGTTACAGTATTCTATATATTTGCAAGTAAAATAGTTGGAAGCGACATGGCAGTGAAGTCACTCATTGGTCTTTCATTTGGAGCAAGTTTGATTTCAGTTTTCGCTCGTCTAGGCGGAGGAATATTTACAAAAGCTGCTGATGTCGGAGCTGACCTCGTCGGAAAAGTTGAGGCTGGAATCCCAGAAGATGATCCTAGGAACCCTGCTGTGATCGCCGACAACGTTGGTGACAATGTTGGTGACTGTGCTGGTATGGCCGCAGACTTATTTGAAACTTATGCTGTGACTTCAGTTGCGACGATGCTTTTGGGTTCACTTGTTTTCGCTTCATTTACAAATGCAGTCATCTATCCTCTTGCAATCGGTGGAATAGCAATTATTTCTTCTATTATCGGTACATGGTTCGTACGTCTAGGTAAAAACAAAAACATAATGGGTGCTTTATACAAGGGTCTCATCGTCGCAGGCGTTTTGTCTGCTATCGGTTTTTACCCAATCACAAAATGGTTAATGTCTGGTCAAGCAATTTATTCAACTACCGCTCTATATTTGTGCTCTCTCATCGGTATCGTAGTTACTGCACTCATTGTTGTTATCACAGAATATTACACTTCAACAAAATACAATCCAGTTAAATCAATCGCAGCCGCATCAGTTTCTGGTCACGGTACAAATGTTATTCAAGGTTTGGCTGTCTCAATGAAGTCAACCGCTCTCCCACTTATAACAATTGTTGCCGGAATATTATCTTCATACACACTCGGTGGACTTTACGGAGTAGCAGTTGCGGCAATGGCAATGCTTTCTCTCACAGGAATTATTGTTGCCATTGATTCGTTTGGTCCGATCACAGACAACGCAGGCGGTATCGCAGAAATGGCAGGGCTACCAGAGTCTGTTCGTGCTGTTACTGACCCTCTTGATGCTGTTGGTAACACAACAAAAGCAGTTACAAAAGGTTACGCTATAGGATCAGCAGGGCTCGCAGCTATTGTTCTTTTCTCATCTTACACACAAGAATTTACAAATGCAGGCCATTCGCTTTCTTTCGACCTTTCAAATCCACTAGTAATCGCCGGTCTTCTAATCGGAGGATTACTTCCTTACTTCTTCAGTGCACTTTGCATGGAAGCAGTCGGGAAAGCCGCAGGAAAAGTTGTCGAAGAAGTTCGCCGACAATTCCGCGAGATCAAAGGCATCATGACAGGAGAAGGTAAGCCAGATTACGCAAGGTGTGTAGACATAGTTACAAGTGGGGCAATCAAACAAATGGTTCTCCCTGCACTTATCGCGGTGCTTGCCCCAATCGTAGTTGGGTTCATTTTAGGACCAGTTGCTCTCGGTGGTATGCTTGTCGGTTCAATCGTTACAGGAATCTTCCTTGCAATCTCAATGACCTCAGGTGGAGGTGCATGGGACAATGCAAAGAAATATATCGAACTTGGTAATTATGGTGGTAAAGGTAGTGATGCTCACAAAGCTGCAGTCACAGGTGACACCGTCGGTGACCCTTACAAAGATACAGCCGGTCCTGCCATCAACCCAATGATTAAAATCTTGAACATCATTGCGCTCATCATCGTACCAATCCTAGTTTCACTTTGGTTCTAAAATAAAAAATTAAATATCAAAAAATCCCCTGAGCTTGTCGAAGGGGATTTTTTGATGATAATAATAATTAAGCTTTTAATTTTTCCACAATATTAGAATATCTTTCATACAAACATGTCCCCATATCTTCTGAATCAAGACTCATTAAAATTTCATCATTTATTCTGTAAATAAAACCTTTTCCTAATAACATATTTTTTTCTTTCAATAAATTTTGAACATTTTCATCATTTTGATTTCCATTTTCCAATAAACTCATTTGATCATTCGTTAGATAAACTGAATCTGTATTCACTAATTTTAATTCCCCCTTTTTAAATCTATCAATAATATTATCTCCCATAGCTTCATCTATTGTTTTTTCATTATTTTGATCCTTATTCATTTCTTCCATTCCCATATATTTTTCGCTTTCGCGTAGTTAATTTTTAATACTCTGATTCTACCCCCCCCCTCATAGCTCTTGTCAACAACATGTACGCGTCCTCCACTTTGCGCGATAGCATAAAATAAAGGATGTATGATATAATTTAACATATGTCTATTGGAGAAGAAATATTAGATATTTTGTGTACTACAAAATACCACTACAAGGGTGTTTCGGTAAATGCTTTTTTTCTTCCCGTCTTTTACGAAAGAAAAAGGAAATCTGTTTGGAATGAATACAACAAACTTTACATAAAAGGATATATCGACAAAAGAAACGGGCACTTCTATATAAACAAGAAAGGAGAAACATTTTTCGAGCATTATAAATTATTAAAAAATTTTAAAGGAGTTGGAAATGTCGGTCCAAAAAATTTATTATTAATCTATGACATTATAGAAGACAAGAAAAGAGAACGTGAGTGGTTTCGCCGTAATTTGATTAAACTTGGATTTGTCATGATACAGCGAAGTGTCTGGGTTGGCCCATCTCCCCTTCCTAAAGAATTCACTGATTACACAAAATCACTCGGGCTTAAAGATTCAATAAAAACTTTCAAGCTAGCACAAGGATACGAACTTCACAAATAAAAAATTATTGTGACAATATAGTAAAACTATTAATTCCAATTATACACATCACATCCTCTGCTTTGCGCGATAGCACAAAGTGGAGGATGTTTGTAAAATGCTGGTTTTTAGTATAAGATGAGAGAATCAAATTAATATATTAAGAAAATACTATGAAAACAACAATAAAAAAATTAGAGAAAAGTGAGATCGAAATCGTCGGGGCAATCGAAGTTGCCGAGTTTGAAAAATATGAAGAGAAAGCGCTAGAAAGAATCGGTGAACGCCTAGAGCTTCCAGGTTTCCGCAAAGGGAAAGCTCCAGCTGGTGTCGTGAAAGAAAATACCCCAGAAATGGAACTTTTGGAAGAAATGGCCGAACTTGCACTCATGGAAAACTATATGAAGATCTTGGAAGAGAATAAGATCGATGCTATTGGCCGCCCACAAATTGCTATTACGAAAATCGGTAAAGGCTCTGATTTAGAATTCAAGATCGTCACAGCAGTTCTTCCTGAGATGAAACTTCCTGACTACAAAAAAATCGCAGCAAATGAGAATAAAAAAGATGATTATAAGAAAGAAATTATTATTGATGAAAAAGATATTGAAAAAGTAATTCTTGATCTTCGCAAAATGCGAGCCGAGCAAGCACGCGGTAACAATCATGAAGGGCACGAAAATATGACCGAAGAAGAACACGCAAAAGCTCACGAGGCTAAATCCGACGAAGCTAGATCACCCGACGCTTCTAAAGAAGCGTTTAGGGAAATTCCAGAAAATGAATACCCTGCATTCGATGATGAGTTTGCAAAAACTTTTGGCAATTTTAAAACAGCCGAAGAATTGAAAGAAAAAATTCGCTCAAATATGAAGACAGAAAAAGAAATTGAACAGAAAGATAAACTTCGTCTTATAATAGTTGAGGAGTTGGTGAAACTGACAGAAGGAGAAATCCCTGAGATTCTTGTAGAAAGTGAAACCGACAAAATCATGTATCGTCTCGAAGCTGATACCACAAATGCAGGGCTTAAGATGGAAGATTATTTAAAACAAATAAATAAAACAGAAGATGATTTGAGAAAGGAGTGGCGCGCTGATGCCGAGAAACGTGCGAAACTTCAAATGATCATTCACACCATATCTCTCAAAGAAAATCTAAAACCAACCGAAGCAGAAATCGAAGCCGACGTTACAAAAATTACAGAAATGTACAAAGACGCCGACCCCGTCCGTGCCCGTTCATACGTCGAACAAATGTTAGAGAACGAAAAAGTATTCAAATTCCTAGAAGAACAATAATTTGATATAATAAATATATGTTAATTCCAACAGTAATTGAAAAATCACAATTTGGCGAAAGAGCTTATGACATATACTCTCGCCTTTTGAATGAACGAATTATATTTTTAGGCGGGCAGATCGATGACAATGTTGCCAACGTCGTCATCGCCCAACTTCTCTTTCTTGATCATGAAGATTCAAAGAAAGATATTTCACTTTATATCAACTCCCCTGGTGGTTCAGTCACTGCCGGGCTTGCTATCATTGATACTATGAACTTTATAAAGAGTGATGTCTCAACCATCTGTGTCGGCATCGCCGCTTCAATGGGAGCACTGATACTTGCTTCAGGTAAAAATGGTAAACGTTTTACTTTGCCAAATTCTGAAGTCATGATTCACCAAGTTATGGGTGGAACCGAAGGCCAAGCCTCTGATATTGCCATCAACGCAAAACACATTCTTCGTACTAAAGACACTCTAAACAAAATCCTAGCAAGTAATACAGGCAAGAAAATCGACCAAGTCGAGAAAGATTCCGACCGTGATTACTGGATGACAAGTGACGAAGCTAAGAAATATGGCATAGTCGATGACATTATTTCAAAGCCAAAATCAGGAAAGTAATATGAGTAAATAAAAGTCGAAAGAAGCTATCTTTCGACTTTTATTAATGTCTGTTCAGTTAACCTTTAGAGGTGACACTTTTAATTGATAATTCTGCCACTTCTCAATCGGAATCATACCATTAAGATACTTTCCCAGATGTATTCTTTCGTAATTGTACCACATTAAATATTCATTCAAACTCTTCCATG